>JAJYAS010000175.1 GCA_021779415.1 Bacillota bacterium | reverse complement strand
AGCGGTTATCAAAAGATTATTTAGAATCGCGCAAGTCAACAGAACATGTCCCTCCCTATATGTTCTATCCGATAAAAAATGACTATATTCTTGGTTTTAATACCGGTCTCAAGGAAAAATTTGAGCGTCAAGTTGATCAAAATGGTTGGGGACTCATCCTTGTAAAAAGCCCGGCTGTAGATGAATTTGTTCGAAACATTGGGCACGATATTGCCCGTCGCCCCAAAATCACTGTAGCAGGTGACCGTGCGGCTAGAAAACAGGGACGTGAAGATGGGAAATCCTTTGGAATAGGTGAAAGTTTAAATGAGGGGGCTTCGGAGGATGCAGGATTATAATGCAGAATCAATTCAAATTTTAGAAGGTTTAGAGGCCGTTCGTAAACGCCCTGGAATGTACATTGGATCAACCGGTCCTAAGGGTGTCCATCACTGCGTATGGGAAATTCTCGATAACGCGATTGATGAAGCCGGAGCCGGTTATTGTAACCGTATCATTGTAAAAATTAACCCCGACAACTCCCTAAGTATCGAAGATAATGGTCGGGGTATCCCTGTAGACATGCATTCCAAAAAAGGTATTCCTGCGGTTCGGGTTGCTTTTGAGGAACTTCATGCTGTAGGTAAGTTTGATAATACAACTTATAAAACGGCCGGCGGTCTCCACGGAGTCGGTGCCAGCGTGGTTAATGCGTTATCCAAATGGCTTACAGTTGAGGTCAAGCGGGATGGTAAAGTATTTACCCTTAACTACATAGATGGAGGACAATTAAAGGGTGATTTGCAAGTCACAGGTACGTGTAAAAAACTCGATACGGGAACCAAAGTTACCTTCGCTCTCGACCCATCCATTTTTAAGGAAGGCACTACGTTTAATCAGGACACGGTCAAAAATCGGTTACGTGAATTATCTTACCTGAATGCAGGTTTAACCCTGGACATGAGTTATCAAGGTAAAGTCGAAACATTTTTATCCGAAACAGGGGTCGCTGGGTTTGTCGAGGATGCCATGGAAAATCCAGCTCAAAAAAAACCGGTTGTATTTCAGGGTGAACGAGATACTATCAAAATTGATTGCGCCATTCAATATTCTGAAGATGAAAATGAGTCTCTCTACTCTTTTGTTAATAATATTCCTACTATTGAGGGCGGTACCCATGAATCCGGCTTTAGAACGGCACTTACGCGGACGCTGAACTATTATGCCCGTAAAAATAATCTATTTAAAGGTGACGAATCACTAATCGGTGACGATTGCAAAGATGGTTTGGTGGCGGTTTTGTCCATTAAGCTGCCGGAACCTCAATTCGAAGGACAAACAAAGACAAAACTATCTAACGGCGAGGTTGAGGGTGTTGTACAATCATTAACTAACGAGGGTTTATCATCATTTTTGGATGAAAAACCCGGTATTGCAAAAGAAATTTTAAATAGAGTTACGGCGACTATGCGTGCTAGATTAGCGGCAAAAAAAGCCAAGGAAATGAAAAAAAAGGCCAAAGACGCAGAGATAAAATCATTATCCGGCAAATTGGCCGCGTGTTCCGACAAAAACTCGGAGCGTAATGAAATTTTTTTAGTTGAAGGCGATTCTGCCGGTGGGTCAGCGAAAACAGGTCGAGATAGGCGTTTTCAAGCTATCCTTCCTCTTCGCGGTAAAGTTCTTAATACCTATAAGGCTAAAATGGACAAGGTACTGGAGAATGAGGAAATCCGATCTATCATTGCGGCCATTGGGGCTGGTGTAGGAAAAGAGTTTGATCTAACCAAATCCAATTACGATAAAATCTGTATTATGACTGATGCAGATTTGGACGGTGCCCACATTCGGGTGCTTTTATTGACCTTTTTCTATCGTTACATGAAGCCACTTGTTTTGGGAGGTCGAATTTATATTGCTCAGTCCCCTCTCTATAAGGTCACAAAGGGCAAGGAAGTTAGATATGCGTATGATGATGAGGAATTAAAGTCATTCGGCAGAACCTCGGGTATACAACGGTATAAAGGGTTAGGTGAAATGAATCCCGATCAACTGTGGGAGACCACGCTTAATCCAGATAACCGAAGGATGATTAGAGTTACAATTGAGGATGCTGTGGACGCAGAACACAAATTACGCACACTTATGGGCGACCAGGTAGAGCCACGTAAAGATTTTCTCATGGAAAATATTGTTTTTGGTAATGGAGATATGTAAAAGTATAAGCGTGTTGACTGCGCCACCAGAACACAGTAACAGTGTTTAGATAGGCTTATGTGCCTTGTTTCAAGTTGAAAGTCCATTCTGCCATAGCAGTGATCTCTGCGCAAAAACTGGCTGTTTAGTGGAAGCCCGAAATGAGCTTCGGCAAGTGCCGCCGTTTATAGCATCATCGAAAGTGCTAAGGCAAATCCTGGAGTCCAGAAGTTCAAGAAGCCAGCCGATAGAGCAAAAACTCAGTTTACACGAGTTTTTGCTCTTTTTCTATCCACTGTGTTGTTTGACGCTTACTATATAAACGTTCCTGTCTCGCCACGATCCCAACCAGGCGGGTAGGACGCTTCGCGAAGCCGAAGGCAGCCCTTAGGACGAGGTATCTTCTGTTCCGTCAGACAGTTTACTCAAACCACGTTCAATATAGTAGACATCCTTCATAGATCTTTCTAATTTTGCAAAGTGCTGTTGTTTAAATATTCTTCGGAGGGACATCTTCATCTCCATCTAGTAACCACGGGCTGTTTTTAGTCTGTTTTACTACTATAAACCTCCTATATTGTGGGTAAACAAGTTGAGGTACTAGACTTTTATCCTTAATCTGAATTGTCAGCTTCGCATAATAAATTTTCACTGCATAATAACTTTGTTGTGTTCTATCTAAAAGATTATTCTCGGAAGAAATATCCTTAAAATCACTAATATCAGTATGCTGTAAATTTCTCAAGTATTTTATAGTACTTGGGTCGCCTTCAAACTTTAACGTTGGGCCAAGTAATGAAACTGCTTTATTATAATCTTTATTGTTTAAAAATTCATAAAACATTTTTGGGATTTCAGCTGCTTCCAGTATGTTGTCTGTTAAAATATTACTATTATTCAATTGAGTATTGTTTGTTTCAGCTTTTAAAGTTGTTTGAGTTTTTGTATTAGTATTTTGAGAGCTAATAATTCCACATCCAGACACCATCACTAAAGCTACAAGAAATAGAGTTGTAAAACAAATTAATCTTTTCATAAAGCACCCCCCAAAATCATACGATATTTAAAAAAGGGGATCATGATATTAAGGGCACTGAAAATCGTCCAAAATTTACTGATTGGGCATTCAAAACCACCATATACAGTAGAAAACATGGAAAATGAACACTGTATGTAGTGCTCATTTCCTCGGAGCTAAAGTTTTTCAGTGGCCTCCATGATATTCCCCTTTTTTATTACTTAGGAAAAACACATTTCAATTATATAGGTAATCCCCACTACCTGAAACTAAATTAGTTCCCGGATAATAATAACTCGTCATCCATGAATATGATTCCCCATTGTTAGCCCAATAGTCTGTACCATTTTGATACATGTTATTATAAAAACTATAAGATGAACTATCTCTGGAACTACCATAAGTACCGGCCTTATAAAATCCTGGTTGTTGTGCATTATTATATCCGATAGCTAATCCATCTGTATTAACAAATGCATTGTCCGTGGAACTCAGCATCGTATTGGGTTTGAAAACTTGAGAATTTGTTGTATTATCTACAGCAGCTCCGACAGTAGGATATTTAGGATAATTAACACAATACCATCCATAACTGCGTACAGCAATAGCCCCTGCATCTAAAGAATTCGCAGGCCATGATCCAACCCATTCGTTAGGTAAAACATTCCTAAGGTAATAACCAAAATGATAAGTTGTTACAGTTCCAGATGAAGAAGGATCATTATTTGGACGCACTAACACTGCTATGGTACTCGGTTCATATTGCCACCAATATCCTGCAACCATTGGAGAAACAGTTGTCGTATTGCTACTGTTTTTTGTGTTGGGAGTAAATGCATTGGATGGTCTGTCATTTAGTGCCCCTACATAACCACTATCGCCAGGATTTAATTGAGAACTTTTCGCAGCAAAAACAGCGGAATTAGCCATTAACATTATGATCATGACAACCCCAACAATTGAAAATGCCTTACGAAATTTCATACTAGTCACTCCTTACTTATTAATATTTTTTGAGATTTAACAAACTAAATCTTTTGACCTCCTTCCCCGCCTGTTTAACACCTAAGAAATAAAGGTCTTCCCTTTGACCCCAAGACAACTTACGCACTACAGGGCTATCCGCAATATATGGAGTCTATATTTGGTTTAACGGTATTAGATAAAGCAATAGAGTTGGGGTGCATATAGGGATGATGGAAAACAGAAGCACCTAATAATAAAACAATACATACGACCAGAGTTGTGACCCACTTAACCATAATAAAACCCCCTTTTCTTGTATCTTATACTCAATCCTAGATGCAAAAAAAGGGGGAAATAAATGTCGAAAAATGTAATAAATTTACTGGCCGGAACGATGAACTTTTTTATTTAAACGAAGTGCTTCATTTAAATAAAATTCAGCAATATAAAGTTCTCCCAAAGTCGAAAAACATATACCTAGCAATTTGCAACATAATATGATTTCTTCTGACGGCGGAATAGACTTTAATAAGTTATAACATCGTTCCAAAACGAGTTTACCCTGTTCAAAGCATTGACCCACGATATTTCGTTTTCCGGCAGCATATAAAAGTCTCCCCAAAATCAAAATATCGTTATTAGAAGAAACCTCACTAGAAATAATCTTTAAAAGAAGATCGCCCTGCTCCGTGTTTCCCTCATAGAAAAGTAAATTTATGACCTCAATCAGAGCATAATGTTTCGTTCTTATGTTTTTGGTTTGTTCAGTAATCAGAATACACTTATTGAACCAGAATTTAGCCTTTTTAAGTTGCCCTTTAATAGAATAATACATACCAATATTACAGAACAAATCATCCTTGCCAAGGGGTTTCTCAGTATTTTTCGCTAGCCAAAAACCTTTAATTACATATTCCTTTGCAACGTCTAACTCATTTCTATCAAAGGCGATTTGAATAAGACTAGATACGGCCATTATTTTTACGAATGCAGAACCCATTTCAATAGCCCTTAAATAATAATTCTTAGCGTGGAACAATTGATTATTTCTTCGAAACAAAGTACCCATATTAAGATAAACTAAGCCTACTTGTTTGCCGTAATCACAAAGTAAAAGGCTTTTTCTAAAAAATTTCATAGCGAGTTTATAATTACCTTTTGCGACATAAGCTCCACCCAAACTACCTAGTGCCTTTGCCATAAAACGCCGTTCAGTATCACCTCTAGGCTCAAACAACAACGCACCTCTAAAATACTCAATTGCATTGTCAAATCGATTTTGTAAAGACAATTGCCATCCTTCATACCATTTGATGTAATTAATAGCGATTACTGTAGATTCAGTTCGCACTTTATCAGTATATTCTTTTATAGTATCTTGGTCATTTTCTTCAAGAGCATCTAAAATTATATTTAAAACATTATTACATTTGTCAGAATCTTTATTGTCTATTTCAAACCGTAAAGTAATGTAAGAATCGCAATTAGTATTTATCAAATAAAAAACTTCTTTTGTTGAAATTTCTAATTCCCGTCCTATGTTTGAGGCTACTTTTTCACTGATATTTTTGCGCATACCGTTTAGGATTAGACTTAAATAACTACTACTAATTCCACACCTCTCTGCGAAATCAGCAATGCCTATCCCTTTTTGTTTAATGACATATTTTAATGCAGTATCTTCTTTGAGCAATTGTACTCCCTCCGTTCCCTGTAGTTGCGATATCTCCGCTCCACATCTCTCTTCGACGGGGCTTTCGACGATCCTAAATTGCTCACCTTTACACCTTTACACCCTGAATCCCCGTAACAATGATAACGTGGAATGCTGAGAACGTTGAAAACAAGCTTGTTTCTGCCATCTTTCGATTGAAATTACCTTCAATATCGTTATAATTATAACGATGATTGGGGTGATCAGATGGCACTTGTATATGTAAAAAATAAAAACAACGGAACAACGTATGTTTATGAAGCTACCAACTACTGGGACAAGGCAAAGCAGCAATCAAGAAGCAAGCGCGTTTGTGTCGGCAAGCTTGATGATGACGGCAACCTGATTGCTTCAAAGCGTCTCTCCGAGCCACAAGTGGCACTTCCGATAAAACCTGGACCAATACCTGCTACTCAGATAAAGCATAGCTTTTACGGAGCCACTTACTTGTTTGATTCCATGGGTGAAATTCTGGGTATTTTTGCAGATTTGAAATCGTGCTTTCCGCAGCAATATAGGCAGATTCTGTCCATTGCCTACTTTCTGATTCTTGAAGATCGGAATCCATCAAGTCGTTTTCCCAAATGGGATCGGACACACAGGCATCCTTATGGAAAAAACATTTCTTCTCAGAGAAACAGTGAACTGTTCTCATCCATAACCGAGGAGGGAAAGGAACATTTCTTCCGTCTTCAAGGAAAAAGAAGAAGCGAGAACGAATACTGGGCATATGATACGACTAGTGTTTCGTCCTATTCCGAACCCTTAAAGCAGGTAAAATATGGACACAACAAAGATCATGATCCGCTTCCGCAGATTAATCTTGCGCTACTGTTTGGTGAAGAATCAAACCTGCCCTTCTATTACCGTAAACTTGCCGATAATATCAGTGACGTCAAGACGGTTAAAAAACTGCTTGCAGACATGGAATTTCTTGGCTTTGGCAAGGTAAAGCTGGTTATGGATCGAGGCTTTTACAGCGAGGCTAATATTAACACTCTTTATCAGAACCATCTGAAGTTCCTCATTTCAGCCAATATATCCCTAAAGTTTATCCGTATGGAACTGGATAAGGTAAGGAATACCCTAAAGACACGGGCAAACTACAATTCTGTCTATCAGATTTATTCACATACAGCCATGATTTCCTGGAATTATTCACAGG
>JAJYAS010000174.1 GCA_021779415.1 Bacillota bacterium | reverse complement strand
TCTCCATCCCCCGAGAACAGCAGGAGAGATTACTTTGTCCGCACCAGCGCGCAATAATTTTTTCTCAGACTCTAACTTATCCATACGAGCAACTACCTGAATTCCTGGATTAAGCCCTTTGGCTGTTAACGTTACAAACACATTTAAGGAATCCTCCGGCAAAGCAGTGATAAGCCCTTTAGCTTTGTCTATACCGGCTTTTTTAAGGGTTTCATCTTGTGTTGCATCACTATGAATAACTAAGAACCCTTCTTCAATTAATTCAGTTATGAGTTCTTCTTGTTGCTCGATAACAACAAATGGAAATCCTTCTTTGCGAAGCCGATTAAGAACTTGTCTTCCTACACGTCCTGCTCCGCATACGATGATATGTTCTTTAAGTTGCCCAATCTTTCTATTCATCTTTCTTCTCCCATACACACCGGCCAACTGGCCCTCGACCAGAAAAGCCATCATAAGTCCAGTAAAATAGAGCATTACCCCAACTCCGACCATCATCAAAAGGACAAGGAACCTATGCCCGGCTTCAGTGTGTACTTCAACATCTCCATAACCCACTGTCGTAATCGTTTGCACAGTAAGATAAAAGGCTTGCGCGAAACTGAAGTGTTCTGTTAGCATTAAGCCAGCTGTACCAAAAATCAGGGTTGCGAGTAAGGCTAAAAAGGCAAGCCTCATACGTTTGTCCAAGAAATCAGCCCTTTCGGTCAGGTGTATTATTTGTGATAAATGAAGTTAAGAGCATTTTTAAGTAGCTATATATTTCTGCAACTTATAAACCGCTTCAAGGGGAACATCCATTTGACCCAGTTGTATCGGTCCGAAAGGCCCATGAAAGTCACTCCCCCCAGTAGCCAAAAGCGCATATTTGTCTGCGATTGCCGAGTAGTAGGAGATTAGGGATGTTTGTCGTTCCCAATAACCATAATACACTTCAAGTCCAATCAGTCGATAAGCCAATAAATCAAAAACCATCTTCGGATCAGATTGAAGACCTGGATGAGCTACTACAGGAAGCCCGCCGCAAGCAAAAATTAGATCCACCGCGTCTTGAAAGGTATGTTTTAGATAGGGTAAATAAGCGACCCCGCCTGGCCGAAAATATGCTGCTATGTCTTGCCAGCTTTTCTGACTATATCCACTGTTCTGATGATAGATGGCCCTCATAATATGTCCCTTACTAACTGCTCCTTGAGAACCAACTTCCCGCTCGACATCTTGCCAGTTTAAAGAAAGACCCCCATTCTTTAGACATTCAACCATTTCAATGGCCAAAGCGGTTCTCTGTTCTCGTAGTTCTTTCAAACGAGCTTGTAAAACAGGATGATTAACATTCTTGAAATACCCTAGGAGATGAACCTCTTGACCTTGAAAGCTGGTGAGTAACTCCACACCCGGAATAATTTTAATATTTAAAGGTTTCGCAAGACGTTCAGCCTCAGCTATTCCTTGAGTACTCTCATGGTCAGTAATTGCTAAAATTCGAACGTTTCTGGTATGGGCAAGGTTAACAACCTCCTCAACCGAAAGCGAACCATCGGATTCTTGAGTATGAACATGTAGATCAATTCTCAAAAACGCCCCCCCCCATCTACTTTTATTACTCGTGTATTCTGGCTTTTCCTCTAAAATCCTGCAAACATCTTTCTATATCCCATATTTATATAATTTCATAAAAATATTCATTGACACATTTCGTTTTATCAGATATAATCTAATTCGTTGCTGAAATTCTTAGGGGATTAGTTTAATGGTAGAACAGCGGTCTCCAAAACCGCTGATGCGGGTTCGACTCCTGCATCCCCTGCCAAGTTAAAAGTTAGACACCGCAAGCGTTTGCGGTGTTTTTTATTTTACCTTGTTATTTCCCAAATCTTCATTTGGGGACTATTTGAGGTAACATCAACCATATAAAATGTAATGTTTTGTCAGAATATAAAAAGAGTAAGGCCCCCGCCGTTACCGATGAGAGCCAAGCAGTAAATAAAAGTGGTTTCAATAACATATTTGCACACTCGGATATTCTAGTACCATGTAGCCATAATATCAACCGTTATAATATAGTAATATGTTATTGGATTATATAAATGAGTAAGGTCCCAGCACTGCTGAAGGCCTTACTCATGCTCTACATCTTACACAAAAACCACTTGCACGTTCCCAGCTCATACTTAATCTCGAAGGGCTTCAGTTCTCCACTGATCTCGCTCTGGCATCGGAAGCGCTTTTCTTATAGAAGCTATCCCCTGTTTTTTTTAGCTAATCCTTTTAAGAAATTTCTAGCGTATTTATCACCACACTCTTTATATTGCCTATGACCTTCTTTTCTTAATAGAGCGCTTAATTCTCCTTTTGATACTATGACTCCTATTTTTTCGAATATATCTATCATTTCATCACTTGTTAAGGATAGCGCAATTTTCAATTTCTTTAGCAAGATATTATTAGGATTAGGATTTTCATTATTCTTTAGTACTGGTCTTTCAGGTTGCCCTGGTATTGGATCTTGCTTCCCTCTTTTAAATATGATGAGGCCATTTAAGAATGACTCTAGCGTACTGTTCTTACATTTTGTATTTTCTTCCTTTTCTTCTATTACGTCATGACTGGCAACTTCATTATTGTACCGGTAGGTTTCTTTTGATTTTATAAGCAGCTTTCTCACATTTTCTTCTGTTAATTCAGTACCACCAAGTTTAAATATCTTTACCATTTCTGCATCCCTTAAATCTAGTGCATATCTTAATCTAATTAATATATCATTATTATCCATCTATCTAAGTTCCTCCTAAATCTTTCTTAAACTATCTTCCATTATAGCATGAATTTTTGGTGCGATAGAATAAGCCTTAATCTCAATGGTTGGCTTACAAGGTTAAGATAACCCAATATAAGGTCCTATTGAATTGTTTCGAAATTGCGTGGGGGACGTACCCCAGGGCTAGGCCGATCAGAGGAAGGCCAAGCCCTCGCGCACAGAAAAGATGGATTTTCTTATATACGGAATGGGTTATGGTGGAATGGTTCAAGGTCAAATGGGCGGAGCTGTTATCCCCCCCTGTATGTTGCTTGCCCTCCCCTTGTAGCAACCGCTGCGCCTATTGTCGTTGCGAAAGACAACAACTGCTCAATGAACCAAAAAAGCAGAAAATAAACCAGGTAAATTGGCTGTCAGAGAGGACTTTGGACGCAAACGGAGAATATTGTTTCGATAAACTTGTCATTATAGGACTCAATAAGGAGCTTAAAAACTTATGATAATTAAAAACGTTTCTCTAAGAAACAAGACTGGCTTATTTACGATTCATATAGTCGATCATATTATTTCTAAAATCGAAGAATTTAAAGCTGATGAAATATATGTTGAGAACAACGTGATTGATGGAGATGGTAACCTTGCTATGCCCCCTTATGTTGAACCACATATTCATTATGATACTCTGTTGACTGCAGGTGAACCAAAATGGAATACCAGTGGAACATTATTTGAGGGTATTGGGATTTGGCTAGACAGAAAAAAATTGCTGACTAAAAAAGACGTTAAAGAACGTGCGATTACTGCTATGAAGTGGCAAATCGCACAAGGTGTACAATTTGTTAGGACGCACATTGATATAACGGATCCCAAGTTAACAGCACTTGAAGCAATTCTGGAAGTTAAAGAGGAAATGTCAAACTACTTAGAAATTCAAATAGTAGCATTTCCGCAAGAAGGTATCGTATCGTTTAATGGTGCAGAAAATTTGATTATAAAAGCAATCGAACTTGGGGCAGATGCTGTAGGCGGAATACCTCATCTTGAGTTCACAAGAGAAGATGGAGTTGAATCTGTTAAGAAATCATTTGAAATTGCTATGAAATATAATAAATTGCTAGATTTTCATTGTGATGAGATAGATGACGAACAATCAAGATTCATTGAAGTAGTGGCAGCCGAAGCTCATAAAAACAATTACGGCAAATTTGTGTCTGCAAGTCACGCGACCGCAATGCATTCGTATAATAACGCATATGCTTCAAAACTTTTCAGACTTCTTGCAATTTCAGGTATAAGTATAATTTCAAATCCATTGGTAAATATCAATTTACAAGGGAGGTTTGATATTTTTCCAAAAAGACGAGGAATAACTAGGGTAAAGGAATTACTTGATTCAGGTATTAATGTATGTTTTGGAACTGATGATATTTTTGATCCCTTCTATTCACTAGGTACGGGAAATATGTTGAACGTTTTAAATATGGGATTACATGTTTGTCAAATGCTTGGGTACGAACAGGTGAAAAAATCATTCGATTTGATCACAACAAACTCTGCAAATGCTTTAAATATAACGAGCAACTATGGTATAGAGGTTGGTAATACAGCTAACTTAATAATCGTTTCAGGAAACGATGAATTTGATATATTAAGAAGAATGGCACCTATTAAGTATTCGATTAGAAAAGGAAAAGTTATTGCACGTACAATTCCAAGCGTTTCAGAGATTTATGTAAACGAAACTAATGAAGTTGTCAACTTCACAAAATAGATTATCTTTAATACCTTGCCTTTTGAACAAAATAGCAAACACGACGGTAACTGTGTCACCTTACTCGTGCAATGGACTCGCGATACAATACAATACAATACAATACAATACAATTTAAATTAAGCATGATAGAACTTTCTGACAAATCCCATAGTCTGTATCTTGCTGATTGCGGTGAAGACGCTGTTGCTGCCTCTTCAAATTACTCGCTAGATACATGCCCAGGCCGATAACGCTCTCAATGTGTAATAGATGTTCAATAGATGGCTGGAAAAGGATGGTGGCATTGGCCCGAACTTCTTCGTCCCCTTCCCAAACGATCACACACAGGGGAATCTCGGGAAAGGCCCGGAAAATAACGGACGCATCTCCGAATGAAGCAGGTTGACCACCCAAGGTGGTCGCACTCGCCGATAATTGTTTGGACTGATGTCCAAATGCATTGATGAGACCTACGATCGAATTCTTATGAAACGCAGGGTAAAATAACATTCCACCATTAGGTATTTCTTTAAGACTGACCCATCTTTTGGTGGTTTCTTGGGGGAATTGTGCATAGGCCAGATAATTAAGCATTATTATGGATGCCATAATTTCCGGGATATGTCCGTCTGTTTTTCTGTAGATCGTTTCGGTACTGCAATCCAAAATATACTCTGAGTCAAAGAACGTCACGACGAATTGACGGGTGTCACTACAGTAGGTCACAGCAAGCTGAGTCGCGATTTCTTCCGGCACCTTTCTTTTTAGGTCCTGCCAGTATTTATCATACGCAACTCGATAATTAGTTTCCATTTTAGACACCTCCACTACCATTTAGTTCGCGGATAGCCCCAAGAGCAAGTATTAAATCCACCGGTTAGCATTTCCAGTTAATGAACGCGACCCGGGAAACCGATTGTCATACCATTTTACCTCCTGACATCCGATATCTCAACACTTGGAGCTTACTCCAAGTTAATAATTTCCAAATAGTAGCACTCATTGGAAAATGGCGCTAAGAGTAAGCGGACCGCCTATTCTAGGTAATTTGAGTAAAGTGCGTATAATAAATTATTCAAATAGGTGATGGAGTTCGCCATAATTAATTCTGAACCTTCCGGTCGAACATTGCAGGTATTGATGATTTCCTTCAAACTGTTTATGTCTTTAGTCCCTATTTCATCGATCACCACAACATGACTATTAAAGGCATTTAGTTCTTCTTGCGATAGATTCTTTAGAATTGGACGAGGGCCAACAGCTCCCATAATTATCCATTTATCACCAATACCATTGGATTTAAGGGCTAGAACGGCTTGACCAGCTTTATGACCACGAGAATCCTTACCACAAAGAATTAAGTAACGAATGCTTGGATTCGTTATAATATTCCTTATTAAACGTTCGATGCCTAGATTTTCTGTTGACATTGTACCAACAATAGCAACTTGTTCCAGAAGCCCAACATTTTTAATTTCCTCCAATAGGTCCGAATCAGTTTAATGTACAAACTGCTACCTTGGAGTTCTGTCTTCCGACCTGATAATTGCCCTCAACAACCGGCCATTTTTCAATAGTTTGCTGTATTGGCTCGGGCTCATATGAATGCCCACAACCACAGGAAGAACCTAGCATATTAAACAATCCTTGGTCCTGAACATTGGTACTGATACCACTTATCAATTTGCTAAATTGGTTATAGGGTTCGATAGGTAGGCAGGTTTCACACCCGAGACATAGGTGTCGATTTATATTACCCTCTTCAAACCACTCTAACATTTCTTCACGTACATCCTTGGCATTAGAACCTTCAATATCTTCAAGGTCACCCATTATTGCTTGGAGAGTATCCAGCAAACACTCACATGCACTGCATTTCTTAATTTGTCGAATCTCGTTTAGTCGCTCCCAAGCTTTAGTGATTTCATCTTCAAACATTCAGCCCACTCCCTGTTATCCCTCTAGTTAATAAGGCATCCCCATTGGATGCCCAATCAAAACAATCCTGTTTACACGAAATAGGAACACTTTTCTTTCCTGCACCCGTGAGGATGTCGTTCAACATGTTTACAAATTGTGTCCTCACTGACTATTGGCAGGGAAACACTTAGTTGCTCTTTCACCAATTTTACTGCCTCGGTCAATGATTTTCGAACGAAATTCTTACAACAGCAAGGCCCTGTTTCGTTAGCAATAGTGTCAACCATCTTGGCCACAACTCTCATGGTCGTTGCCGTTTCTTTGTCTTTAGGACAGGCTGCTCCCAGAATAACACTGAAGCAAGCACCTATAGCTACAGCAATCCCACATACACCTGTCAGACCACAGTATCCGCCAATAGCCTGCCTTGCCGTTCGGTTTAGCACCCCCAGAACCTGATCATCAGTTACAATAATACTACCTTCGTTCCTGATGGCCGCGATCAAGGCCCCAGCCGCTATCCAAGCGTTCTCACAGCCAAGCATTGGAACTTGGTCTTCATATCCCATAAGTGTTTCGGCAATTTCCAAGGGGTTTTTAGACTTACTATTAAGTACATAGT
>JAJYAS010000173.1 GCA_021779415.1 Bacillota bacterium | reverse complement strand
GCAAATTGCAGAAGAGATTGATGCTCTGGTGATTTGTGGAACCACAGGTGAAGCGTCGACCCTAACTGACGCCGAGCACAGAGCAGCAATTACATTTGCAGTTCAGCACGCAAAAGGCAGAGTGCCGATCATCGCAGGCACAGGTAGCAATGACATCGAATACGCGCATGACCTCACTCGTTGTGCCTGCGAAGCCGGTGCGGATGCAATGCTCGTAGTTACCCCTTATTACAACAAGGCTACGCAAAAAGGCCTGATTAAAATGTTTACACAAATTGCCGACAAGAGTACAAAACCTATCATTCTCTATAATGTGCCTTCAAGGACAGGTATTAATATTGAGCCTGCAACCTACGAGGTATTAGCTGAACACGAAAATATAGTAGGGATTAAAGAAGCAAATGGTAACATTTCAAAAATTGTTGAAACGATGGCGCGTGTGCGTGGCAAGCTTGATTTGTATTCAGGCAATGACGATCAGATACTTCCACTTATGGCACTTGGTGGAGTTGGCGGCATTTCTGTGCTTTCCAACATTATGCCGGCGCAGACACGTGAGATTTGCACCCGTTTCTTTAATGGTGACATTGCTGGTAGTGCAGAGCAACAATTTAAATTTTGTAACCTTTTAGAGGCACTGTTTTGTGAAGTAAACCCTATTCCGGTTAAGGCTGCTATGGCAGCTATGGGTTTCTGCGAGGATTATCTCAGATTGCCTCTTACTACAATGGAGGATACAAACCGTGAAAAGTTGGTCTCTCTTATGAGAGTACATGGATTAAACGTTTGAGGAGGGCTATTAGGGACAAGTGGGTCAATGTTCGAGAAACAGTTGCAATGGAAACCATCTTGAAAGCTGTGACGCTCTTACAAGGAGGGATTTAATTTTGGCCCTTATCATTGATCGCTTTGAAGGCGACTTTGCGGTTGTCGAGGTCGATGGCAAAGAAATGAGAGACATTCCTAAAACCGATATTCCCGTAATCGCTAGAGAAGGCGATGTTTTAAAACTTGTAAATGGTAAATACGAAGTTGATTTTGAAGAGACCAAACGGCTGAGAGCCGAGGTAGAGCAAATGATGGAGGATATGTGGAAGTAAGGGCGGATTTACACCCGGCGGTTTAGTATGTAAGTTGTGATACTAATACCATCCGTAGGGATTCGGTGCATAGGCACAGGGATACGAAGGGTAATAGCGTGGTCTCGCTACAGCAGCCCCTAAACCAAAACCCAGAGCAAGGGGAAGAAATAGGCCCTAGCTTAATTGCTTGGGCCTATTTCTTGTTTCGAAGTATATCAGATGATGTCCATCATAGGGCTTAACATTTTCTTCATATACGGGTCACGGAACGGTCACATGTTTATACTATAGTAATTACAAGAGATAAACACCTGTAGTTTTACGGTTGAAATATAGACTTTCTTTTCACTTTCCTCCTCCACTCTCCCTCCTAGCGAGGGAATTTTTTTATGAGCAAAGAAAGGTTCTAGCGGATCTGGAATAGAACCCACAAGTTTCATTAAAAATTACTAGAATCTGGAGGTTTCTCCTTCGTAAATCAAACATTATGAAATTGTTTTCTACAACACCTTCTTATCTCCCTCCAAATGTGGGGAGTTTTTTTGTTTATTAACCTTTTCTCCATACATAATTCACGAATATTGCAGGAGAAAGTTAGGGATCAGGAGCGGGAAAACGATAGCTTATATAAAAAAGTTGGTCAATTGACTACACAAGTCGAGCAGGAAATCAATGAAATATGTAGAATTCCAGATAATGAATTGGTTGGAAATTTGTTGAAAACGAAAGTAGGGTAACCAAAATGCGGAAACCTCAAAAGGACAAAACAAGAAGCCTATATTTTCCGGAGCGGATAACAGCGGCTATGAAAAGTATCTTTGATTATCCCCTTACCATTGTCGAAGCACCGATGGGCTATGGGAAGACCACTGCTGTCAAGGAACATCTCAACAACTCCGATGCGAACATACTGTGGAAAAATATATTTGATAACTCTATTACCGGCTTCTGGAGCGGATTCTGCCGTCTGCTCAGCGAGTTGGACGGCCCTCGCTCGCAGAGCCTTTTGCGGCTTGGATTTCCCAATGAAAGTGTTGTGCTTCAGGAAGCCCTGAATATTATTGAAGACATTGAGGTCCCTGAGGGTACCGTGCTAGTAGTTGATGATTACCACTTAATTGACAGTTTGGAGGTCAATGGCTTTATTGAGTCATTGGTGAAAAATGAAATAATCAATCTCCCCATTGTCTTGACTGCCCGATACACAGAGTTCCCGAACCTTAGCGAATTAAGTCTAAAGGGCTATTTGCAGCACATAACCAAGGAAACTTTTGAGCTCAGGCCTGTGGAAATAATGAAATATTACAAGCTATGCGGAATCTATATAAAGGATACTGAAGCAGATAATCTGTATTCCCATACCGAGGGATGGATTAGTGCCCTGTACATGGTCATGCTAAGCTTTATCGAAGAAGGAAGTTTTTTTCATACAACGAATGTCAATAAACTCATTGAAAAAGCTGTCTTCACACCTTTCCCCGGCGAGATCAAGGATTTTTTTATTACCATGTGTATTTTTGACAGCTTTACTCTTGAACAAGCCTCCTACATGTGGGAGCAAGAGAATACCGGTGTATTATTAAGCGAAATTACCAATAAGAATGCCTTTGTAAAATATGATCCAAGGATTGGGACCTATCAAATTCATAATATCTTCGCCAACTTCTTAAGAGACAGGTTCGCCAGCAAGGAAAAACACGACCGGCAAGGTGTATATCAAAGAGTGGCGCAATGGTATATGAAAAAAGGTGATTATCTTAAGGCAATGGATTATTTTTATCAGGCGGAGTGTTTTGATCAAATGCTGGAAGCGACGGAAAAAGACATGTTGAAATCCATCGACGGAGAGAAAAAGGATTTGCTCATTAAGCATTATACGGAATGCCCGGAGGATATCAGAATGAGGTATCCCGTTGCCTTAATTTTGTATGGGATGACTTTCTTATCATTTAATGAAATGGCCTTATTCAACAAGGTTTGCAGTGAAATTGGGCAAAGTTTAGTAGCTGATGAAAGCTTGAATGATGAGGCCAGAAATAATTTATTAGGGGAATTTGAGCTTTTGCAGAGTTTTACAAAATATAATGATATCGCCAAGATGTCGGAACACCATCAAAAGGCCTTTGGATTGCTGAGCAAGCCTTCATCAATATATATTCCTACCGGGAGCTGGACGTTCGGTTCTCCCTCTGTCATGTATATGTTCTACAGAGAAAGCGGCAGGCTCGCGGATCATGTAAGTATCATGAAAAAAACGCTTAAATATTATTATTCGTTGACAAACAACTATGGCAACGGTGCGGAATATATCATGGAGGCCGAAAGATATTTTAACATGGCTGATTTTACAAATGCCGAAATTACTGTAATCAAGGCCCTATATAAAGCACAGTCCAATCAGCAGACAGGAATTATGCTCTGCGCTGATTTCCTGCAAATGCGGCTTGCTTTTGCGAAAGGCGATTTTCCTCTCGTGTTGGAACATCTTCGGAAAATGCGTGAGAATATTACGAATCGATTAGAAAACCAGTTTATCTATACGATTGGTTTATGTGAAGGCTTTGTGTACTCTCTTCTTAAGCAAGAAAATAAGATTCCCCGCTGGATTGTCCAAGGTGATTTTGAAAATAACCGCCTGCCTTTTCCGGTGCTGGCGATGATTAATATTGTATACGGAAGGACCCTGCTAATAGAAGGTGAGTATTCCAAGCTTATCGGCAGTTCCGAACATTTTATCGGATTGGCCTCAGCTTTTCCAAACTTGCTGGGGCAGATTTATACCTATATATACCTTGCGGCGGCCAACCAAAATATCTTTCGGGAGAAAGAGGCATTATCCGAACTTTTAAAAGCGTTGGACATTGCCATGCCAGACCAGGTGTATATGCCCTTTGTAGAAAACTGTGATTATATAAAGACCTTACTGGGAAAATTAAGCAGGCAAGGCATATATGGTAAGGATATTACAAGAATATTGGAGCTTTATCAAGTTTATCAGAAGTCGGTCGAGCAAATGATTAAGGAGAACTTTTCAGGAGAGGAAAAACCAAAGCTTACGGAAAGGGAGCTTCAAATTGCCCTGCTTGCCGCTGACGGGCTCAACAATAAACAAATAGGAGATAAATTGTATATTTCCCCCAATACCGTCAAAGCCTTGCTCAAAAGTATCTTTGGGAAACTGGGCGTGAACTCTCGGGCTCTTTTGAAACAGTATTTTTGATACAAAATTATTAAAAACTAAAAAAAGATTACCCACTGGGTGATATAAAACAAAAAAAATCCACTGTACAATAATATTATTGTATGGTGGATTTTGTAATTAAGGGGGGATGAAATGAGTCGTATAAAAAGTGTGGTGCCCAAGGAGGACTACCGCTTAGAGGTACTTTTAGACAATGGCAGCAGTATAACCCTGAACCTAGAAAGCAGGCTTCAGACTGTGAGGTTTGGATTGCTTTCGGACAAACAGTTTTTTAAAACGGCAACCACAGATGGAATCTTTATTCGGTGGGACAACGAAATCGAAATCTCAGTCAGTGAGGTTTTCCAGTTGGCTCAAAAGGAGTGAACTTGGAATTTTCGAATTGCTTAGAAAGCAAAATTAAGGAGGAATTGTAATGATTAAACGATTAAGAGCGGTTATGGTTATGTTTCTTATGCTGGGTGTAGCATTGGTCTTTAACATGGTTGGCCCCAAACCAGCCTTAGCGGGTATGGAACCGTTTATAGGGGAAATTGAGCTGGTTGGTTTTAACTTCGCGCCACAAGACTGGGCAGATTGTAACGGTCAACTACTTCAGATAGGGCAGTACCAGGCACTTTTTTCTCTTCTCGGGACAACTTACGGAGGAGACGGAGTAACTACGTTTGCTTTACCGGATCTGCGGGGGCGTATACCTATTGGCGTTCGGCAGGGACCTGGTCTTTCACCTATTATTTTAGGACAACAGGGCGGGAGCGAAACGGTAACCCTTACTACTGGTAATATGCCGGCGCATGGTCACTCAGACCCAATTAATGCGACTACCAGTCCAGGGACTACCGCCACACCAGGGTCAAATGTGTATCTGGCAAAGCCACAGACTCCGGACAGGCAGGAAATAGACATCTATGATACCGGGACCCCGGATACTCAGTTAAGTAACGGTTCGACCAGCCCAAGCGGAAGTGGTCAATCGATAAACATAATGCCACCATATTTGGGTCTGCATTATATTATCGCACTCAACGGCATATTTCCTCAACGTCCTTAGAATGCTTTGACAGGGAAAGAGAAACTGTTGTTTTTTAACCTCAAGAGACAAATGGTATACCGAAAAAGGGCCGAATTTTATTGGAGAACTTTAATAATTGAAATTTAGAAGGTGAAGTGATGATAGATGAGGCTTCGAGCAATCATCTCGTTGCTCGGTAAGAAAATCATTCCGCTCATGGCAGTAATTTTCTTCCTTTCTGCCGGTACTGCCAATGCTAGTAGCATGATTTACTACACTCAATCCTATTCCCCATATCAAATGATGAGTGCGGATTTATCAAACCCAAGCACCCCTAAAGTAATTTATACGTCCGGGTCTGGAAGTCCCTATGCCGTTGCGGTAGATGCCACAAATAGCCACATATATTTTTCAGACCCTAATCCCACAGTGGCAACGATTTTTAGCGTTGCACTTAATGGTAACTCTGGTGATTATACCCCTTTTATCACAAATGTCAGTGCAGAAGGAATTGCGGTGGACCCGGCTCACGGCTACATTTATTATGCACAGCCTAAGTCTGGAAACGTAGTCAGAGCAAATCTTTCGGACGGTTCTGGGTCGCAGACGATCTACACTTCTTCAGGTGCGCCGAGGGCGATCGCAATTGATCCGGTTGGCGGCAAAATCTATATCGCAGATTATAATTTAGCAAAAATAATTAGAGCCGACCTTGACGGAAGGAATCCGGTAGATCTGATCACGAATGTTCATGCAAAAGGGATAGGAATTGATACTGTTCATGGGAAAATTTATTTTACGGATGCTTACAACCCTAATTTTAATCTTGTAATGGCCAATCTAACGGACGGCTCAGGGCCAGAGATTCTTTATTCCTCTTCAACGGGTTCACCCGGAGCTGTTGCAGTTGACCCTATAAACGGGTATATTTATTTTTCTGATTGGCATTCTACGGTAGCAAAGATTTTCAGGGCCGATCTTGACGGCTTAAATCAAGTTCCGTATATAAATAATGTCAATTCATACGGAATTGGATTATATATTGCACCGACAAGCGAAGCAATGACGGTAAGCAATCCATCAACCACCGGATTTACAGTGGCGTTGAATCCGGCACTGGCGGGCTTAACAGTAGATAATTTCACACTATTGGACGGCAGCACCCCAGTGACAATTAGTTCGGCCTCAACAACGGACAATGGTTCGAGTTACACGATTGCCGCAACGTTGACAGCAGGTAAGACCTACACGATCACGGCAACGGATACCGGCTATGACTTCGGAACAGCGCAGAACGTAGTAGTACCCGCAGCACCGACAGCCGTAACGATGACAGTGAGCTATCCAACAAGCACCGGATTTACAGTGACTTTGACTCCGGTCCTAGCGGGCTTAAGTGCCAGCGACTTGACACTTCTAGACAGTTCAAGTCAGGCAATAAGCATTACAGGAGCAATAACAACAGACAGCGGAGCTAGTTATGCGATTAGCGCATCACTGAGCGCAAGTCAAACGTATACTGTCACGGCAGCGAAGAGCGGATATACCTTTGGGACAGCACAAAGTGTGGTAGTTCCAGTTACTCTTGTCAGCATCACAACCCCAACCGCCATCACAGGGTTAGCTAACGGTACGGCCAAAACAGCGTCTGCGCTTGGCCTGCCTTCCACAGTGACGATGGTGACGGATAATGGCAGTGTACCGGCGAACGTGACCTGGGATATGGGATCCTGTACCTATGATGCCTCCTCACCCAGTGAGCAGAC
>JAJYAS010000172.1 GCA_021779415.1 Bacillota bacterium | reverse complement strand
CTTTACCAATGTTAATATTCTCATGGTCTAGATTTCCGATCTGTCCAATCGTGGCACGACACTCAATCCGAATCATGCGCATTTCCCCTGATGGGAGTCTTAAGGTCGCATATGAACCTTCTTTAGCCATCAGTTGTGCGGATCCTCCAGCTGATCGAACCATCTGTGCTCCCTTGCCTGGTTTCATCTCAATGTTGTGGAGCAAGGTACCAACAGGAATATTTTGCAACGGTAATGTGTTCCCAACCTTAATGTCAGCGTCTGGTCCAGAAACAACCATTTGATCTACTTGTAAACCGTGCGGTGCAATAATGTAGGTCTTCAGCCCATCTTGATAGTACAACAGGGCAATATTAGCAGAACGGTTTGGATCATACTCAATGCTCGCTACCCGTGCAGGAATTCCATCCTTATTCCGCTTAAAGTCAATAACACGAAACATCCGTTTGTGTCCGCCGCCTTTATGTCGCACGCTTAAGCGTCCGTCATTATTGCGACCAGCTTTTTTAGCCAATGGTTTCAATAAAGAACGTTCCGGTTCCGTTCTCGTAATTTCTTCGAATGTCGATACGGTCATATTACGACGACTTGGCGAGGTGGGTTTAAATGTTTTTAATGCCATAGAATTTCATTTTCCTCCTTTGCTTCAAGCTGCTTATAGGCCCGCGAAGTTTTCAATCTTATCTCCAGCTTTTAGCGTAGCAATCGCTTTTTTGCGGTCCGTTGTTTTTCCAGTATACTTGCCAACCCGCTTCATTTTGCCTTTTACATTCATGGTACGGATTTCGACGACTGATACTTTAAACATCTTCTCAACTGCAGCTTTAATTTCAATTTTGTTCGCTGCAGGATTCACCCAGAAGGAGTATTTATTCTCTTCAACGAGTCCTACGGACTTCTCTGAGATCACCGGACTTTTGAGGACATCACGTGCGTCGCGCATTACGCTAACACCTCCTCTGTTTTTGTTACCGCAGCTTTAGTCATCACAAGAACATCATGTTGAAGCAAGTCAACAATATTCATCCCTGCGACATCTGTTGCCTTAACGCCCTCGAGGTTGCGAGCAGAACGAAGTACACCTTCGTCCAGATCATCCATTACGATCATAGCCTTTTTGCTAATTTGAAGAGCTTTAAGAACCTTCACCATTTCTCGGGTTTTTGCTTCACCAAAGCTCAATGTATCAAGGACAATCAGTTGTTGCTCCATAACCTTCGAAGAGAGTGCCGAGTGCAAAGCCAATCGGCGAACCTTTTTAGGTAATTTAAAGCCATATTTGCGAGGTTTGGGTGCGAAGACAACACCGCCGCCTCTCCATACTGGGGAGCGACTACTTCCAGAACGCGCACGGCCCGTTCCTTTTTGACGCCATGGTTTGCGTCCACCTCCGCGGACTTCACCACGCAACAAAGCAGATTGTGTTCCTCGCCTTGTACTAGCAAGTTGGGATACTACAGCTGAATGAAGCACGTGAATATTCGGAGTTATTCCAAATACGCTTTCGCTTAGTTCGATTTCTCCAACCGAATCGCCTTGCATATTAAATAGTTGAACTTTCGGCATTGCTTATTCCTCCTTTCTCAGTGTTACTTCGCCTTGACAGAAGGCTTCAGAACGAGCAATGACTTTTTAGCTCCCGGGACAGCCCCTTTAATCAAGATCAAGTTTTTATCAACATCAACCCGGATAACCTCCAGATTTTGTACTGTTACACGTTCGCCGCCCATACGTCCTGGTAGCACGCGACCTTTAAACACACGAGCCGGGCCTTTCGCGCCAAGGGAACCAGAACGGCGATGATACTTAGAACCATGTGCCATAGGTCCACGACTAGCGCCATTGCGCTTAATCATTCCTGCAAAGCCCTTCCCCTTAGAAGTGCCTACCACGTCAACCTTGTCACCAACCGCGAATAAGTCCACCATTACTTCTTGTCCAATTTCGTAAGAGTCAACATCATTCACTTTAAACTCACGAACATACCGCATCGGTTTGAGTGATGCCTTTTGGAAATGTCCTTTTCTCGGCTTGTTACTTAAGCCTTCGCGCAGCATTGAAAAGCCAATTTGGATAGCGTTGTAACCATCTGTAGCAACAGTTTTCTTCTGCACCACCGGGCATGGACCCGCTTCGACAACAGTTACCGGAATTACACGGCCTTCTGGTGTGAAAATCTGAGTCATACCAATTTTTTTACCTAAAATTCCTTTTGACACGAATGCCACCTCCTAAACGCTTTGAAGTGCGCCAGTTAAACTGGTGCACGAGAGCGTCCCTTTATTTTTTATTGTCGCAATCTCTTCCGGAGCTACTCCACGCTACCGGGCGTTTCTCACAACAAACATAACGATAGTATATCATAGAATAAAATTTTTAGCTACTAATATTTAGAGCTAATTAAATTAAAGTTTGATCTCAATGTCCACGCCAGCAGGCAAGTCTAGTCGCATAAGCGAATCGACTGTCTTGGAAGTAGGCTCAAGAATATCAATTAAGCGTTTGTGAGTTCTCAGCTCAAACTGCTCACGAGAATCCTTATTGACATGAGGAGATCGTAAAATAGTGTAGATGCTTTTCTCAGTCGGTAGAGGAATCGGTCCACTAACCTGTGCCCCGGTTCGCTTTGCAGTTTCAACGATACGCTCTGCTGATTGGTCAAGAGTTTTGTGATCAAATGCTTTAAGCCGGATCCTAATCTTTTGGCTCATAATTTAACTACCTCCTCATAATTCCCGTTATACGGGTTGCAACGTAAAAATTACCTGGTTCAAGGGGAGTCACTTGCCCAGCAACCTTTTACGCCATACCTGAAATCACAGTCACGTGCCAGCACCCGAATGAGTACTTATCATTCAGCGCACCATTATCCGACTTTTATTACTTAGAGAGGAAGAGATCTTCTTCCTCTCTAATAATTCCCTTTAGATCGTTCAAAAATTAACCGATAACTTTAGCAACAATACCTGAACCAACAGTACGACCACCCTCACGAATAGCGAACCGAAGTCCTTCTTCCATGGCGATTGGAGTGATTAACTCAACTTCAATCGTTACGCGGTCTCCAGGCATAACCATTTCAGTGCCTTCAGGAAGAGTGATAACCCCTGTTACGTCGGTTGTGCGGAAATAAAATTGCGGGCGATAGTTGTGGAAGAAAGGAGTGTGACGTCCACCCTCTTCTTTATTCAGGATATAAACCTCTCCCGAGAATTTTGTGTGAGGTTTAATAGAACCTGTTTTTGCTAAAACTTGTCCACGCTCAATGTCTTTACGCTCAACCCCACGAAGAAGAGCACCGATGTTGTCTCCAGCTTGAGCTTGGTCTAAGAGTTTACGGAACATTTCAACCCCGGTAACAATTGTTTTGCGTGAAGTACTGCTCAAGCCGACGATTTCAACTTCGTCCCCAACTTTAACTCTTCCACGCTCAACACGGCCCGTCGCAACAGTACCACGTCCAGTAATTGTAAACACGTCCTCGACTGGCATCAGGAATGGCTTATCGGTATCACGCTCAGGTGTCGGAATGTAGCTGTCAACTGCATCCATGAGATTCCAGATCTTTCCACACCATTCGCACTCGCGCTTTCCACATCCACATTGGAGGGCTTTAAGGCCTGATCCAGGAACGATGGGAATATTATCGCCATCATATTCGTAGGAGCTTAAGAGCTCACGAATTTCCATTTCGACTAATTCCATAAGTTCAGGATCATCAACCATGTCTGATTTATTGAGCCAAACAACAATGCTCGGAACACCAACTTGGCGGGCCAAGAGGATGTGCTCACGGGTTTGAGGCATAGGTCCATCTGCAGCAGAAACGCAGAGAATAGCGCCGTCCATTTGTGCAGCTCCAGTAATCATGTTCTTAACATAGTCAGCGTGGCCTGGGCAGTCCACGTGGGCATAGTGACGGGTATCCGTCTCATACTCCACATGGGCCGTGGAAATGGTAATACCACGTTCGCGCTCTTCAGGAGCTTTGTCGATTTGATCAAATGCAGTGGCTACGGCGCCACCATGTTTGGAGAGAACAACGGTAATGGCCGCTGTTGTAGTAGTTTTACCATGGTCAACGTGACCAATGGTCCCGACGTTAACGTGTGGTTTTGTCCGTTCGTATTTCGCTTTTCCCATTTTTCTTTCACTCCTTTAAAATAATTAGTAACATAATTTAGTGAGATATCGAAGTTCGAGCTTCAAATGCCGAACTTCGCACCTCGAACTTCGCCTATGCCCCTTGGCGCTTGGCAATAATGCCATCAGCAATTCCTTTAGGCACTTCTTCATAGTGGTCAAACTGCATTACGTATACCCCACGACCCTGTGTAGCAGAACGCAAATCGGTCGAATAGCCGAACATTTCGGAGAGTGGTACGAAGCCACGTACAACCTGGGTATTACCACGCGCTTCCATTCCTTCAATCCGTCCGCGACGTGAGCTGATATCTCCAATGACATCCCCCATGTATTCTTCTGGGACAGTCACTTCAACTTTCATAACGGGCTCAATAATCGCAGGATCCGCTTTTAGGGCGCCGGCTTTAAAGGCCATCGACCCTGCAATTTTAAAGGCCATTTCTGACGAGTCAACATCGTGATAGGAACCGTCATAGACAGTAGCACGAATATCAAGAACCGGATATCCTGCAAGGATACCATTTTGTAATGCTTCCTCAATACCGGCACCAATCGGGTTAATGTATTCCCTAGGAATAACTCCCCCGACGACTTTGTTAACAAATTCGAAGCCACTGCCTGGTTCAAGTGGCTCAAGTTCAATCCAACAATGTCCATATTGTCCACGTCCACCGGATTGACGAACAAATTTCCCTTCGGCTTTAACAGTACGCCGAATTGTCTCTTTATACGCAACTTGCGGACGTCCTACGTCACACTGAACTTTAAACTCCCGCTGTAAGCGGTCAACAATAATCTCAAGATGGAGTTCACCCATTCCAGCGATAATTGTCTGTCCCGTTTCTGTATCAGTATGCATTTTAAATGTAGGATCCTCTTCCGCAAGACGAGCAAGAGCACCGCCCATTTTTTCTTGGTCAGCTTTCGTCTTAGGTTCGATCGCAACGTCAATTACTGGCTCAGGGAATACCATTCTTTCCAAAATAATTGGTGTCTTCTCATCACATAAGGTATCTCCTGTTGTTGTATCTTTTAATCCAACTGCTGCCGCAATATCCCCTGAACGAACCTCCTGGATATCTTCACGATGGTTAGCGTGCATTTGGAGTATTCTACCAACGCGTTCACGCTTGCCTTTAGTTGAGTTATAGACATAAGAACCTGAGCCCAGGACACCTGAGTAGACCCTGAAAAATGCCAGTTTTCCCACAAATGGGTCGGCCATAATCTTGAAAGCCAACGCAGAGAAAGCCGCGCTATCAGAAGCTGGTCTGTTGTCTTCAGCACCGGTATCCGGGTGTACCCCTTTAATAGGAGGCACATCTAAAGGCGAAGGCATATAGTCAACTACTGCATCAAGTAATGGTTGTACCCCTTTGTTTTTGAATGCCGATCCACAAAGAACTGGAATGAACTTGTTCCCAATAACCCCGCGACGTATACCATCACGAATTTCTTGTTCTGTAAGTTCTTCCCCTTCAAGATATTTCATCATGAGTTCTTCACTGGTTTCAGAGACTGCTTCAACTAACTTATCGCGATACTCATTGGCCAAGTCGACCAATTCTTCGGGGATCGCGTTATGTTCTTCAGTTGTACCCAAGTCATCCGTATACACAGTAGCATTCATGGTAACCAAATCCACAATCCCTTTGAAGCCGTCCTCAATTCCAATCGGCAACTGAATGGGAACAGGATTGGCTCCTAACCGATCAGCAATCATGGAAACACCGCGGAAAAAATCAGCGCCCATCCGGTCCATTTTATTAATGAAGGCGACCCGAGGAACATTGTATTTATCCGCCTGACGCCAAACAGTCTCAGATTGAGGTTCGACTCCGCCGACTGAACAGAACACCGCTACCGCACCATCAAGCACTCGCAAAGAACGTTCAACTTCAACTGTGAAGTCCACGTGCCCTGGTGTGTCAATAATGTTAATCCGATTATTTCTCCACTGACAGGTCGTCGCCGCAGATGTAATCGTGATACCACGTTCTTGCTCTTGGACCATCCAGTCCATAGTCGCCGCGCCATCATGAACTTCTCCGATTTTATGCACACGTCCTGTGTAAAAGAGTATCCGTTCAGTTGTTGTCGTTTTCCCCGCGTCAATGTGTGCCATGATCCCAATATTACGCGTATTCTCAAGCGAAAATTGCCTAGCCACATAGAATCCCCCTTTCTGTCAAAATAAGTGTGCCTCAAACTACCATTTGTAATGCGCAAAAGCCTTATTAGCTTCAGCCATTTTATGCATATCTTCCTTTTTCTTGACAGAACCACCTGTATTGTTAGAGGCATCGAGTAACTCTCCAGCAATCTTTTCTTGCATTGTTTTTTCGCCGCGCTTACGAGCCTGCGCAACGAGCCAACGAAGAGCAAGGGTTGTCCGGCGATCTGCACGTACTTCGATAGGAACTTGATAATTAGCGCCCCCAACGCGGCGTGCTTTTACCTCTAAGACCGGCATAACGTTTTTCAAAGCAGTGCCAAAAACTTCAATGGGATCTTTACCTACTTTTTCCTGAATCATGTTAAATGCGTTATAGCAAATAGCCTCTGCCGTTCCCTTTTTACCATCTAACATAATTTGATTAATAAACTTTGTTACAGTTTGGTTCTTGTAAAGTGGATCAGGCAGAACCTCGCGTTTCCCAATATATCCTTTACGTGGCATTAGTTTCCCTCCTTTTCTCAGAATTTAAAATGCCATCAGGCACGTCTGTCGAACTGCATCATTATTAAGCCTTTTTAGGACGTTTTGCTCCATATTTAGAGCGTCCTTGTGAGCGTTTCTGTACAGCAGTGGTGTCCAAAGCACCACGGATTACGTGATAACGTACGCCAGGGAGGTCTTTAATACGACCACCACGGATAAGGACCACGGAGTGCTCTTGTAAGTTGTGTCCAATTCCCGGAATATAAGCTGTTACTTCAAGAGAATTACTTAAACGGACACG
>JAJYAS010000171.1 GCA_021779415.1 Bacillota bacterium | reverse complement strand
TTTCTTACTTCCTTTCTATCTGCCTAAACTTAAATACCTTTACTCTTGGCCCAGTCCGCATAATTAGAATAAGACACTATTTCCTTGGTAGAATTGTCCTTCCTTGCCGATGGGCTCCACCCAGCATAGGGGATATTGATATAAACACATCTGCACTCCGGGTGCTGTGGTATAGCCGGTTTACTTGGATCGTCAACTTCGTACTCATTGCCATCGAAGGAAGCGTCAACCGGGTTGGTCTTGCCATCTAACGTGGCCGAGTACAACTGTCGGGCTACTCCGGTTGATCTCGCGATATCATCAATGGCCCGACTCTGGACCCTTGCGTTCTCCGTCTTCACCAATCGTCTACTTTCGTAGGCTGATACGTTGAATTGGTCTCGGATCACTCTGCCTATTTTGTCGATCGTCGTTTTCCCCCGCATTGCGTCGATAATATTGGATTGTAGCCGGTCAATCATCAAAGCTTTGTTCGCCCATATACGGTCAGAAAAAAGTTCACCTTTGTAGACTTGATTTACGGCCGCATCCACGAACTCTTTCTTCAAAATGTTGAATTTGAGGTTAGCCTTTAGCCCAGACTCCATAACAAAAGCATTTTTGTAGTATGTCGCGCTAAAGATCTCTGCGAGCAATAAAGTTACCTGCTCAACCTCACTTTTCCCCAGCTCAAGACCCATTTCTTTCAACTTTGCCTTCATGCTTGCCTTGATCCGCTTCTGTTGCGCCAATGTTAAGACCATAACCCCATCTTTTGAGTGGGACATATATGCCTTTCCGATTAGAGTTTGTAATTCATCCATTGCGGCCTTCTGCTCCAGGTAAACTGACCGCATCGCATCATCAGCGTACTTTTCACCCTCGATTTTGATATCCTCGACCATCTTCTGGTATACTTTATCTACTTTTTTTGGCATTAGGCACCACCACCAATCAGATCAGCGCCTATGCTGCTGGCCTTGTTTTCCTCTTCTAATTGCGCCATTTCATTGTCGACATTAGTGACAAAACTGAGCTGCTTGATCCCTGTTTTTGTCGACACCTTTCCGTTAAGTTGACTTAAGATCTGCGACATCACTAAATCATCGCTCGGGATGTTGGGTGTTAGCTTGATGTCAACATCAGCGTAGGTGTATTCCTTGGCCTGCTTAACTTTCAGATATTCAAACAAGAATTGCAGTCTTAATTTAATGCAATCCTGTATCGCCTGAATATTGTTTGTGCACTTCTGCTGCAGCCCGATCAGCCGGTTCTTCATGGCAAGGCTTGAGGTGTTACTGGAAAGCTTTTCGTTATGATTGATGTGGTTGCTTAACTCGTACATGTTTTCCCGAAGCGTACTCATCGCGTTCTGGATGAAAGTATCTGACATATTTTTGATCAAGAACTGCGCGGTCGCTTCCTTGCCTGGTAATTGCATCACGCCTAATTTCTTCATGTTTATTAAGTCGGTGTCCTCAACCTGGCAGTTTGTAAAGACTAGGAAAGCGTTCCGCATGTCTGATATCTCATTAATCAGGTCAGACGAGATCGTCTCATAGCCGTCCTGCGCTCCCTTGATGTTGTTGTATAGCGACTCATAGATGGTTCCGATGTTACAAACGCTGACGGGAACTCGGCTGAATATGTGAGTATCTACAACACCCTCGGGCTTGAAGTCTTCACCGTCTAAAAGGTAATGTGTGATGGTGTTGCCTTCATAGACGTCAGCATACTTTTTCTCTTCGTCAAAGGGCTTCGTGTAGAACCTAATGAAAAGTACGATAGCTCCGGTGTTGTCCCTGTGGACGTATGAGTCTCTAGGAGTCAAGATTAAACTCGAGAACAAACCAAGCGCGTCAATGTAATACAGCTCGTAGGCCTCGTTAAACTTAAGGGCCTCCTTGCATAGCTCACGATCGTGCTTCTCGCTCCAGTGTACGGTATTTACTCTTACATCTTCGATAATGCCCTGGTCATTTGAATGGCTGGTATAGGTTATCTTATTACCGACACAATAGGCGGCTTCTTCGAGGATAAACTTCTGAAGCATGTTATTGCTTACCCTGTTACTTGCTCGATCGGATACCATTAGGTAGTTTGCGAGGGCATCTGTTTTCCCATCGTAATAGTCTTGCATTTTGTTGTACTCGGTTACGCTTACATCAAATGCCTCTTTGCAGTTTTTAAGCAGTAAAAGATCCGGCACGCAATCAACTCCTTTCTATACCCCTAATAGACGCCTGTCGCTGAATTTAACCCTTTGGATAACTTCAATTTCCTTAACGTCGATCGTAAACTGAGCGACGCAGTCCGGTGCGTCATCGTGTTCGCTGAAATCTTGTCCAGAGAAGTCTGTGACCTGGTCATTGAACGCCGTGTCCTCTTCGTTGAAGATCACTTGGCCGGTATTAACTCCCTGGATAATGGTGGAGATCTTCTCGTCCTTGTTGGTCCTCTGCATTTTGTTCAGATATTCGATTTTTCTGTTTCTCAGTTCTGGTTCTGCCAGTGCCAACTCTTTTATCTTCGATACATCAGCTCCGGAGTAAAGATTCTTCTCCACCGATACATGCGTGATATCTGGGTATATCTTCAAAAGTTCGATTACCTTCGCGCAGAAGTCGTCAAAGCATAGTTTGTCGATTATCCCTTTTCTCACATACTTAAAGCCATTAACGGCCACCGATCCAACGCATAAAGCCGAGAAATCTGACTTAATAGCCACGCTGGAGGCCGGATCGCAGACGAGCATCGTTTTTTCGAACTCATGGGACTCGATCTCCTCTGCAGGCTGGGTCCTCATGGATTTAAACCACTTATCACCGATCTTGGAGGCGTCGTTCATCATTTCCTGCTTGAATGCAATGGGGTTATTATAATAATCGATCGCCAGATCCAAGCAATCGTATTTATCATCCCAAACCGTGGCATACTGCATTTCTGCTTCGTGCTGGTAATAAAATTCCTTCGCTTCAGCCACAGAATCTTTCAGTTTGTCGTCAAAATAAATATTATAGAACTCTTCCCAGAGTCCTTCGTGGAAATATTCATCTACATCAAAATCAACCACCCTTTTTAGAATGTGTTTATAGTCCTTGTTGAGTAATAACCTCGACATATAACAGTTTTTGTGGAGGATCGTGCCCAGGACTATGAACTTTGTCGCGGGTTTAATCTTGACGCCGTTACGGAATACAGCTTTATCCCCTGCGTATGCTGAGTCCTCAACCCAAGTATTATATTTCTTATCCCTGCTCTCTTGGGTAATGACATCGGCACGGCCCTGAAAGTCATCCGCGATAATACAACTCGGTCGGGATCCTGCGTATTTCTTCCCCCGCATACTGGACGTGGAGGAGATCGCCTGGATCTTCGTCTTATTTGTGAGCTCGAGCTCCAGTTTATTAACCGTGAAGTCGTTGGGCTTAATCAGCTTACCGAATGCGGCTATGAGGTACGCGTTTTCCTCGAAAGCCTGCCTTGCCTGCGCGATAAACTCCGTGGAGTCTGACTCAGTCTTCCCGGCCACCAGTGTATACTTGCTTTTCTCGTAGCAATGCAGCCAAACCGAAAGTGCAAAGTCCAGGACTGTAGTTTTGGCGCACCCTCTTGGCCACGCCACTTCCAACTTGTCATATACGTCTTGGAGGAACATATCGTCAAGCTCGTCCCATACCTCGAGGTGAATCTGAGCCAGCTCTCGAGCGGCATTACTCTTCTTTGGGATGAATGTATCCTGCAAGAAGTACCGGCAGAAGAATGGAATGCTGAGCGATCCGATGCTGTGGGCGAGACCATGGAAACCGAAGAGGTTGTTGACGTGCTTCAGCATTAACGCCTCGGTGCTTTCGGTTGCTTCTTTTGAATTCGCACCACTCGCGATGAATTGCTTGTAAATTGCCTCGTAGAGAAGCTGTCTGTTTTGTTCCTCTTCGGTTGTGTACTCCATGGTTAGATAGGATCACCTCCTCATTTCGCTTTATCCCTCGAGGCCGCGTACTCGTCTCTTACCCAACGGGGAAGAACTTTGTCGAGCTGACTCTTAAATATCAGGTATAGGTTTAACGGGATCCTGTTCGAGCCGAAGAAATAAATAGGGTTGATGTAATACTGCGTGATTGTCTCACTGCCCACCAGGACCGTTACCTTTGCGATCATGCTTACCCTGATCATGCTCCGCACAAACTCTTTAGCCTGGTATGCTCTCAGTCCTACAAGCTCACCGATCTGCTCCTCGTTATAAGCCTTCACCCCACCACTGCCCCGATACCCTAACATGTTGGTGTTGGACCACATATGTTTCACGAGCGTTACCATCTGCCCGCGCTCCTTCATCGTCATGGACTCGGGAAAGCCTACATCTGCAAAGGATTTAGCGAAGTTCTTACGCGCCCAAAACAAGTAACCTTTCTCATCATGGAACGCGGCTGCTAGATGCTGTACCTTCTCGTTTGTCACTTCTCCTGTATCCGGATTAATGTATTGGGTCTTCTTAATGAGGTTATTACCCATTAATCCGCGTTCCTTTCCAGTTGGTTTTTGTGCCTAAAAACAGCTTAAAATAGGTCGAAAAACCAACGGCCAAAAATGCTCCAATCCATTGGTGTGAGCGGATGGCCAAAGTTTACCCATGTAAAGATACTATAGTATCTACGTTGTATCCTTACATGCCTCCCTACCTTGAGGCCGTTTGATAGGGTTATAAGTTTCAAAAAATATGAGAATAATTGTTGAGGCTACCGCCACCCCCTCAGCCGGAAGTGGAAATAGAAGGTGGCGGGCATACTACACTGAATTAGTTGGGTCCGAGAACTATGATTATGTAAAGTAGTACCTGTTACACCTAAACCCTGTAGCCCTTGCAGGAGTAGGGCCGTATGCTAGTGGTTACTATGTGTCATGCTGATAGGTTACTAACTAGGGTCAACGTCCATGGGTAACGCACGAATTGTTTGTGATTGACAGACAACTCAAGCCCGAGCGGGCCATAGCCACCACAATAGACAATACTCATACATAACCTTGGAGGTTAATCACTACTCAACTGATTTGATATCGATTGTCTCCACTTTATTTAACTGCCTCATCTGCTTGAATGTATCTTGTATCTCCTCAAGCATGGGCACCTTGATCTCAATCGTTTTCTCTACCTCGTGCTTATCTCTCCAGTCTTTTGGCTTACGATTCTTAAGCCAGAATATCTGAGCAGTAACGTCTGATTGCACTTCCTTCGTCACAACTTTAGTGATCTTCAATTCCTGTTTTACCGCCCCATTTTCATCTAGTATGGGATACCCGAACTTATCTTTAATTGTGACTAGCTCCCTCGTTATCTCCTCGTACGCATAGCCCTGGGTACGCTTAAACAGTGCATTCTCAACAGCTATGTCAACGACTTCTTTGCCCCTTTTTAAGGCTTCACGCAATTCAGGATGTGCATGCTTGTACACGTTTAGTGTTTGCTCACTAATACCCAAATTATGGCATATATCTTTTTCAAGTAGGCCGTCCCTGCACCATGCTTCAACGAGCACTAACTTGCTTTCGACTTCTGGCCATTTACTCACAGCCATATGCCCCAACTCCTAACCAAGGAATACCCCTTTATTTGAGCGCATTAACGAATCCATTGACCTGAACTTCGTGCTCTCTTCATACAGCTCATTGAGCAGCTTTTGAACGAGACACTTTCCATCCCAGTTTTTGCAGTTGGCGCAGTTTTCTTTAAGCCCAACTTTTTTAGCGTCGAATCCTACACACTTAGCACCCAACCAACAATCACCGCCTTTTTAGACATAAAGGAAAGAGCCTAAATGGCTCTTTAAAAAAGTTCCCTATACTTATAGGTGCAAATCGTATGACAAAACGACGTTTATTTTTTATGGGTACCTCTCGAGAGACTAAAACATTGCCTCTTGAACGGGCTTTTTAAAGATAATTCCACTGTCGGTTAACTCGGATACCAGGGCGAATATCTTATCTTCTGCCCTTTTGACGAGCGTTTGCACCGTGGCTTTTTGTACTTTCATCAGCTCGGCTGCTGCAGTGAACGAGTAACCGCTGCCTCTTACATATGAGTAGGCTTCTCGCTCTTTTTTGCTTAGAATACTCAAGACAATTCCTAAATCAGCGATGGCCTTTTTCATTTCTGGGCTAATCTCTGGCGGACGACTCTGTATTGCGACTGCCCTTACAAAAGCCGCACTTTGCGGATCCACGGGTATTTCCCTTCGTAGAGAGCTTAACCTTGTTATTCCTCGTCTGGAGTCAGGGTTTTTGCCCTTCTCCATATATTTAATTGAGTAACCCAGGCTTTCGATACAACCGGCTAATAACGATCGATCCTCTCTGCTGGTGGCCACTGTCCGCGCTTTATTAACACTTCGCAGAGCTATTCGATATTCCTTGATGAGTTTTTTCACCGTTGGCCACCCCCGTCGATCAGTCTTTCTTACCCGCACTGGCTCCATCCGCATGACGGATCAGGGCACTGAATACATCCACCTATGTGTATTACTGTTAATCCGCAATATGGGCAACCATTACCTTCAGGTTTGGCCATCCTCAAAACCTCCCTGTCGATCCGAATCCATCAACGCCACGATCCGTCTCTGATAGATCGTCCACTCTGGAGAAACAAGCTGTCAGACAAGGTAAGATCACCAACTGGGCCAGTCTTTCATAGGGCTCGATAACTACGGACTTATCAGTTACGTTTACAACGACCAGGTGGATCTCCCCTCGGTAGTTTGCATCGATGGTTCCAGAGATCGTAAGTTTACCCTCGACAGCTGCCCCACTTCTTGGCCTTACATCGCCAACAAATCCTTCAGGTATCTCGACAGCCACACCTGTCGGGATTTTTACTGTTTTCTCGGGATGAAGAAGAATAGGCTGATCGATCCGTGCCCTTAGATCTGCCCCCGCGTCATCGGGGAATTTTCTTGAAGGTTCAAAGACAGGGTGGTCAGTATTTATAAGTTTATAATTAACAATCACTCTCAAGATTGGTCACCTCTCACTTTCTCAATTCTGGCTTTCACCGCATACATCAAGGCATCTTGCCCAGCGGCTTTTCTCTCTAAGGCTTCCACCGCGTCCTCGTCTATGGTCCCCTCTGCCACAAGTCGCATAACAACGACCCG
>JAJYAS010000170.1 GCA_021779415.1 Bacillota bacterium | reverse complement strand
CAGAATCAACGCTGCCGCTCGGATGAATGGCATGTCTTATAGTCGCATGATGAATGGGTTGAAGAAAGCTGGGGTTTCTGTCAATCGCAAGATCTTGGCGGAACTCGCAATTAGCGACGCTGCAGCCTTTACGGAATTCGTTAATGTTGCTAAGGTTCAAAACAACGGGTAAATGAGGAGGGTGCAAAAGCATCCTCTTTTTACTCTTTCCTGGGGGTGGCATAGATGCTTGAGTCCGTACATAATGAGCAGGTAAAATATGTGGCGTCTTTACAGCGGCGTAAGGCCCGTGAGGAGTCACGATTATTTGTGATTGAAGGATGGAGATTTGTCGAGGAAGCGGTGCGCCGCAATGCTCCTATCAAAAAGGTCTTTGTTTGTCCGGAGCGTGAACCGCTTGAGTGGCAACCCCTACTCAAAAGATTAAGTGAGCGAAATATCCCGTTTGAAGAAGTAGATGAACGTGTTCTGCGTAAAATGAGCGCCACAGAAGAACCGCAAGGAATTTTGGCTGTTGTACGCCAGATGAATTATGCGTGGTCAGATTTAAGCATTGATCCTCAAACAGTTTTACTGATCCTCGATGGCCTTCAAGATCCGGGGAATCTTGGCACCATTTTACGTACCGCGTTGGCTTCAGGAGTCCGCCATGTTTGTTGGACGCCAGGAACTGTGGATATTTATAATCCGAAAGTGTTGCGAAGTACTATGGGGGCAATTTTTTCCCTGATTCTTTTGCCTGTCCAGCAACCAGAAGACATTTTATCCTTCTGCAGGGAACGGGGATTAAGTGTCTTTATTGGGGATATCCAGGGCAACTCAGTTTACCATACCATTCTGACAGGAGGGCCACTGGCCCTTGTTGTTGGAAACGAAGGCAAGGGACCATCTCCGGCATTTCGAGGTACTAATGTCCAGCGGGTTACCATTCCGATGGCTCAAGACGTAGAGTCCCTTAACGTGGCAATCGCTACGGGTATATTACTCTATGAAATTGTCCGCCAAAGGGATTTCTTGTAATACATAGCCGAGTTATGCTATAATTTTTTGTAAATACGCTAATAGTTTAATCGAACTCAATAACAATGCGATGATCGGGTTAAAAGGAGTATTTTCTTTTAAGGGAGGCATGGCCATGGACTGTGAGCCAGCTAAGAAGGTACCTACCTCAGTTGATTGACGGAGAGGTTAAATTTCGCCTGGGAGTGGCCTTCTGATCATGTAGGTTGGCCCGGTTTTCCACCGTTAATGGGAGCTTGAGTGTGGCTAAATTAGCCAAACTAGGGTGGTACCACGAGAGTAACTCTCGTCCCTTTCCAGGGGCGGGCGTTTTTTTTATTTTATCAGTTAGAAGTATATGTTTCGAGTGTGGGATAAGTTCAACTTAAGTCTTATCCTGTGCCTAGAGACTTGATGCTAGCCATGACTTGGACAGGATATTCAAGGTAAGAATACAAAGGAAAGTAAGACTGGATGGATTGGGAAAGGGTGAGTTAATTTGAAGAATGAAATACAACGCATTGGCGAGGAAACATTACGAGCACTGAAAGAGCTGGACAAGCCAGAAGCGCTCCAAGAGCTCAAAGTGAAGGTCCTTGGTAAAAAGGGCTCGCTTACGGCCTTGCTACGTCAAATGGGTAGTCTAAGCCATGAAGAACGGCCGATTATGGGCCAAGTGGTCAATGAAGTGCGTAGTCGTTTAGAAAATGCTTGGGAAGAACGTAGTGCAGAGTTGGACTCCATGGCCTTAGAGAAACGGTTGGCTACGGAACGAATTGACATTACTTTACCGGGAATGCGTGTGCAACGTGGACATCTTCACCCCCTGACTCAGGTTGTGGAGGAGATTGAAGATATCTTTTTAGGGATGGGATTTCAAATTGCCGAAGGACCGGAAATTGAGTCGGATTACTATAACTTTGAAGCGCTCAATCTTCCTAAGGAACACCCGGCTCGCGAAATGCAAGATTCTTTCTATATTACGGAGGAAATTTTGCTGCGTACCCAAACCTCACCAGTTCAGATTCGAACGATGGAGAAACTTCATCCTCATCTCCCAGTGAAAATTATTGCCCCAGGGAAGGTGTATCGCAACGATGACGACGCAACGCATTCTCCCATGTTTCACCAGGTCGAGGGGCTTGTTGTTGACCGTGGAATCCGCATGTCTGACCTTAAAGGGATTCTTTTGAATTTCTCCCGCCAAATGTTCGGCGAATCCCGCGAAATCCGTTTGAGGCCAAGCTTTTTCCCGTTCACTGAACCCAGCGCCGAAGTGGATGTTTCCTGCATGCTTTGTGGAGGAGCGGGATGCCGTCTTTGTAAAGGGACTGGCTGGATTGAAATATTAGGTTCAGGAATGGTTCACCCAAGGGTCCTGGAAATGGGGGGCTATAATCCGAAGGAAGTGACGGGATTTGCTTTTGGCATGGGGGTAGAGCGTATCGCTATGTTGAAATTTGGGATTGAAGATATGAGACTCTTGTTCGATAATGACTTGCGCTTTTTGCAGCAGTTTTAAGGGGGAAAGGTCATGAAAGTCAGTTTGGAGTGGTTGCGCGAACTGGTTGATGTCGATCAGAGTGCAGAAGATTTGGCGGAAACGTTAACTCGTGGCGGGATTGAAGTTGAGGAAGTCGAGAACCTGAATAAAGGGTTCGGAAAAGTGGTAATTGGAGAAATCGTTAATTTAACAAAGCATCCAGATGCAGACCGCCTGTGGGTTTGTGTTGTGAACGTTGGTCAAGAAGAAGTGACGATTGTTACAGGAGCACAAAACTTGTTGGCCGGTGACCGGATTCCGGTGGCCATGGTAGGGGCAACTCTCCCCAATGAGCTTTCCATTCGGAAGTCCAAACTTAGAGGGGTTGTCTCTCTAGGCATGTTGTGTTCTCGTGAAGAACTCCTGCTTGATGGAACGGTAGGATTGGATCGCAGTGAGGGCGGGATCCTTGTTTTGCCACAAGATGCTCCTATAGGCGAGAACTTTGGTCACTATTTAGGCCGTGAAGACAGTGTTTTAGACTTGGAACTTTACCCGAACCGTCCAGATTGTTTGGCTATGGTGAATGTCGCTCGTGAAGTAGCGAGTCTCACAGGGAAAAAGCCCCATTTGCCGAAATGGGCAGAACAGAATCAAGTGCTTTCTCTGCCGACAGTCCAAGATCTTCGGATTATCATTGAAGATGAATCGTTATGTTGGCGATATGCGGGTCTAATAGTTGAAGATGTTCACATTGCTCCCTCTCCTGAGTGGATGCAGCGACGGCTTAAAGCTGCGGGAGTTCGCCCCATCAGCAATATTGTGGATATTACAAATTACTGTATGCTGGAAATGGGACAACCGCTGCATGCCTTTGACAGAGATAAGATACAGGGAGATGTTCACGTTCGCGCTGCTAAGCTCGGAGAAAAAATTAACACATTAGATGGGGTGGAACGGAAACTTCAAACAGATACCTTGCTTATTGCGGATGACCAGCAAGCTTTGGCAGTGGCTGGCGTAATGGGCGGGTTGGACAGTGAAGTGACTCAGGATACGAGACGGCTCATGATTGAATCCGCACATTTTTCCGGAGTGAGTGTCCGCCGAACAAGCAGGCGCTTGGGACTCAGGTCCGAGGCCTCTAATCGCTTCGAAAAGGGCGTTGATACACACGGAATTGTGGCCACACTGGGACGGGTTTGTGAATTGCTGCTAGACTTAGGAGCGGGGCGCCCTGTTGCTATCGTGGATGAAGTGAAGAAGCTTCCTCCACAGCGACAAGTGAGTATTTCTGTCCAACATACGTCAACTGTGCTTGGCGTAGAGCTTACGACGGCAGAGATCCGCCAAGTTCTGGATGACCTGAACTTTAAGTATGAGGAACAAGCAGGTCTATTCCACGTTGAGATCCCAAGTTACCGCTCAGATATTGAAATCGAAGAAGATCTTATGGAAGAGGTCGCCCGTTTGATCGGGTATGACCGAATTCCAACAACTCTACCCCAAGGGGATCAAACACAAGGCAGAAGAACCCCTGAACAGGAGTTTCGCCGTAAGTTGCGCAAGACCTTAGTACAATCCGGAATGGATGAGGTAATGACCTATACATTCACTCGCGCAACCACAGATGCCCAGTGGGGGAGTGCTAAGCATTCAATTCCCCTACTTAATCCGTTGCGGGAGGAACTCAGCGTGATGCGCACATCACTGGTGCCTGGACTCCTCGATGTAGCTTCCCGCAATGTTGCTCGTCGCAATACGGATGTAAGTATTTTTGAGATTGGGAATACGTATTGGGGGGAGGAGCAACCTTTACAGAAGCTTCCTCGAGAAGAATTGCGAGTGGCTGGGGTCGCCGTGGGAAAGAGCGGAAGGCATTGGTTAAACCAGTCAACGGAGTATGATTTTTATTACCTTAAAGGAATTATAGAAGAAGTGGCTCGGGAACTTGGACTTAAATTAGACTATCGTAGAGCCGAGAATCAAGGCTTATTGCATCCGGGGCGTTCCACAGATATTTACCTTCTCAACCAATGCATAGGATTTCTCGGAGAAATTCATCCTGCTCTGGAAAAGGAGTGGGAACTTGAACGGGTGGTCGTCTTCGAATTAGAGTTAGCCCCATTATTTACGCGAATGAGACAAACGGTTCGTGCCCATTCTATCCCTCGTTTTCCTGCCATACAAAGGGATCTGGCGGTCGTCGTTGCCAAAGAAACTTCGGCTGACGCTGTTATGGCTAGGATGCGAAAACTGGGTGGGGAATTACTGCAACAAGTCGAGATATTTGATGTCTATACGGGAAAACCTATACCCGATGATCGTAAAAGCTTAGCGTTTTCATTACGCTACCAGTCCTTAGACCGGACATTGACGGATGAAGAAGTAAATCTACTAAATTCGCACATTCTGGAGGGAATTCAGCAGGAGTTTGGCGCGGAATGGCGAAAATAGAGGAGTAAAAGAGAGAGCGAGGGAAATCTGTGACACATGAACCAATTAAAATCACCGTTGAGATTTTTGGAGAAAAGCATGTGGTCCGCGGTGAAGGAACAGCACCGTATATTCAAGGGTTGGCGCATGAAGTCGATAAGAAGATGCGCTTGATCGCTCAACGGTTACCTCGCTTAGGGGTCCACCAAATTTCTATTTTGACCGCCCTAAATTTAGCCGATGAACTCGCCAAGTTGCGAGAAGAACAAGAAACTCTAATGCAACTCCTCGGAGAGAAGACAGAGTAACATGGAGTACTGAAAGTGAGAATGAATATTGGGAAAAATCTAAACACAGTTAGAAAAAAGCGTCGACTAAGTTTAGATAAAGTTGCAGAAATTACAAACGTCAGTAAAGCTATGTTAGGGCAGATTGAAAGAGGGGAATCCACTCCTACCGTAAATGTCCTTTGGAAAATAGCAACTGGACTTAAAGTATCGTTTTCCTCCTTACTAGCTGATGGGGAGGAAGATAAAGCGACTCTCTTAATACCCCACTCAGAAATTAACCCTATAATTGAAGAAAATGGGCAGATGAGAATATATCCTCAATTCATTTTTGATAGCAATAGGGGATTTGAAATGTTTATCATTGAACTTGAACCGGGCTGTAGTCATAGATCACCCCCCCATGATGAGGGGGTTGAAGAATATATCAGCCTTATTGATGGAATCCTAGAACTAATCACGGGAGAAAGCGTATTTGTGTTGAATAAAGGGGATGCAATACGTTATTTGGCAAATAAAGAACACATTTACCGTAATATTTCAGATAAATGTGCCAGTTTTAACCATTTAATTTATTATTTTTAGCAAGAAAAATTGAAGGCTGTTGTCATAAAAACACGACTAAGCAAATGTGCCTAGTCGTGTTTTTTCAATTGGGGTAAAGGGTAAAAGAAATATTTTATGACAAAGCTATTGAGCGTTATAACGCACGCGTGATATACTTTACAGAATATGTGCGTTATAACGCGTAAAATTTCTAGAAAGGTAGTGGTAAAGTGGATTACTCAATAGTTTCATTGCTCAAAAAAATAAGGACTGATGCTTCGATCTCTGCCATTGTCGCTGGGTTAATTGCCGTTGCTATTGGGTTTGCAGGACCCGTACTCCTGATCTTTCAAGCCGCAAAGGTCGCAAACTTAAGCAATTCAAATCTATCATCGTGGATATGGGCAATTTCCATTGCTAGTGGACTGACGTCAATCCTTCTAAGTATTAGGTTCAATGCACCGGTGATAACAGCGTGGTCAACGCCAGGAGCAGTTATGCTAATCTCGGGTTGGAGTGTTTATGCTTATTCGGACTCGATAGGGGCATTCATTTTTGCGGGAGTTCTGATTACTATACTTGGATTTACGGGTCTTTTTTCCTCCTTTATGAAGCGGATCCCTTATTCCATCATCACCGCAATGCTTGCGGGGATCCTACTGAAGTTTGGTGTAGATGTATTTGTCTCTTTAAAACAGTTGCCGATGCTGGCACTACCCATGATATTGTGTTATATGGTTTCCAAGCGCTGGTTTCCTCGATATTCAGTCGTTATAAGTTTGCTTTTGGGTTTATTGATTTCTTATAGTCTCAACATAGTCAAACTTGGAGGGGTCAACGTTTCACTCGTTCACCCAATCTTCACTGAACCCACGTTTTCACTTAATTCAATGATAGGTTTAGGCATACCACTTTGTATTGTTACTATGGCTTCGCAAAATGCTACTGGCATAGGTGTGTTAAGGGCTGATGGCTATAATATTCCTGTTAATCCACTCATTACAACGACTGGGATTGCGTCAATCCTATTCGCGCCGTTTGGCGCTCACGGCATCAATTTATCAGCACTCATCGCTGCGATCTGTACGGGGAAGGAGGCCCATACTGATCCTGATAAACGCTATATTGCAGGGATTTCAGCGGGTTTGTTTTATATAATATTTGGCATTTTTGGGGCAACAATCGTTTCTGTTTTTGCTATTTTCCCCAACGAATTAATCGTTGTCATAACCGGGTTAGCATTATTTGGTTCAATCAGTTCAAGTCTTACGTCTGCAATGCAGGAAGACACAAAAAAAGAAGCCGCGTTGATTACTTTTCTTTTCACTTTATCAGGCATTTCAATTGCTGGAGTTGGAGCACCATTTTGGGGACTAATTGCAGGTA
>JAJYAS010000169.1 GCA_021779415.1 Bacillota bacterium | reverse complement strand
ATCTTTTAACCAACCACCAGAAAAAGAACAAATAATTATTGATATTCCTTTTTTTGAACAAAACCCTGTTTCGGATGAAGTGCTTATTCATTTAGACCTTAATGAGTTTAGATATCCTGATAACGAGCAAAGTCAAGATATTCTATCTATGCCAGATGAAATAAAAAACTTATTAAAATATAACGGTGTAACCATCAAAGGACAACAAAATATCATAAAAAGTATGTTTAATGATTTGAATTATTCATTAATAAATTGGACTAGATATCCAACATATCCACAACTAAAACATATATTGGGGTTGGCATGGGATAACTTATTGAAAAGTGGAGAATCGACAAGTCCTATGACTAAATCAAAGATAGTTAAGCAGACTTTTGATTATGCAACAGATAAAAAACTTAACACTATAATTGCGAACAATTATCACTATTATAAAGACTTACCTAGATATAATGGAGTTAGCAAGTATCAAATACTCGATGATGCAATTAAGGATGCTTTCCAGATTTTGCGACACTGGTTTCAATATAAAGTACCTAAATGGTTGAGTGTAATGAATTCACTTCAAAAATATGTTTGCCAACAAAAAGGAATTAAGCCTGGGAATTATCTTTACTATGCTGGAATGATAGAAAATGAATTTTTGCCAAAGAATTTAGTGCTATTGTCAGAATTTAATATTCCAACATCCGCAATAAAGAAGATGCAAAGTAGAATACCTGATGATTTAAGTGAAGATCAACTCTCAGACTATATTACTAGAGAGAAGATATTAGATAAATGCAATCTTATTGATTATGAAAAACAAGTCTGCAAAGATAATTTAATATAAAACTCATCATTTTAGGTTGCCTAGCGTGAATTTAGTAATTGAACAAACACATGCGAACACGTAGAAATCTAGATGGAAGTAGTTAAATGTATGCGCCAGAACCCGCTGGGGTAAAGTCAAGGGCTGGGATTATGGCTTTGGGGGTGGCTCGGACTATCCCAGCCCGATGTTGATTTCAACTTGCCTATGTAAAGGCGGTTGGTGGAAAATATTGGTCAATTATTCAACAATTTGTTTTGCTGAGGTGGTATAATCAGTTTTAAATAGTGGATCAAAATGGCAGATCACACATAAAAGAATCTCTAGAGATTGGTAACGTGAATATCCAACTGTGGCACAATCTACTGTAATAATAAAAATGGAATGCTTATTTATAATCAGAAATGGTGGGGTTACATTTGACTGATGTAAATAAAGAATTAGAGTGGAAAACTCGTAAAGAGAGAATAGATACAAAGCTGGTTTCGCTTGGATGGAAGATTATTAAATACAAATCAATTGTCGATAGAGGTAGCTTATCAAACCATGCTGTTTATGAGTATGAAACCGCAACTGGGCCTGCGGACTATGCACTTTTTGTAGACGGCCAGCTTTTGGGATTCATGGAAGCAAAAAAGGTGTCAACCAACCCTCAAGAAGTGCTTGGTCAAGCAAAGCGATACTCAAGAAGTGCGTTTGATGGCCCCAGTAATTGGGACGGATATAGAGTCCCCCTTCTCTATTCATCTAATGGAGAGAAAATCTGGTTTTTAGATATTAGGAATAGCAGGAATATTCGCAGAGACATAAGCGATTATCATACCCCTGCCGCGATGAAGGAGTTGTTGGATAAAGATAATGAAAGAGCGTTGAATAAATTGACAGGCATCTCTGTAAAGGAAAACAGCAAACTTCGTCCATATCAAGAGCAGGCGATTATTGATACGGAAAAGGCATTAATAAATAATAAACGTCACATGCTTATCGCAATGGCAACAGGTTCAGGAAAAACCTTCCTAACCGTTTCACAAATATATCGTTTTTTAAAGTCTGGAACTGCAAAGAGGGTACTTTTTTTGGTGGATCGAAAAGCACTTGCGGCACAGGCTGTTAGAACTTTTTCATCATTCGATACTCCAACAGGATTGAAATTTGATACTGAGTATGAAGTATATAGTCAGGCCTTTAGGAAAGAGGATTTCGGCGATGATGAGCCCTTTAACTCAAAGTTGCTGCCAAATGAATATCTGACAAAGCCCGGAGCAGAACATACCTTTGTCTATGTATGTACCATTCAAAGAATGGCTATGAACCTATATGGCAAAGAAGCAATTTCGGCTGAAAGCATGGAGTTCGAGGGCGATATTTCCGATATCAAAACCCTTGACATTCCAATTCATGCATTCGATATGATAATTGCGGACGAGTGTCATAGAGGCTACACATCAAAGGAGACTTCTACGTGGAGAAGTGTACTCGAATATTTGGACGCAATAAAAATTGGCTTAACTGCAACCCCAGCCCCTCATTCTCTAAGTTTATTCAAAGAGGTTGTGTATAGATATACGACGGAAGAAGCCATAGAAGAAGGCTACTTGGTCGATTATGAAGCTGTAAAAATTAAATCCGATGTAAAAATAAACGGCGCGTTTTTGCGTGAAGGTGAACATATAGGCAAGGTTGACAAAACAACAGGAAATGTTGTTCATGATGAGCTGGAAGACGAACGAGAATATTCATCATCTGAAATTGAAAGCAAGATAACTGCCCCTGACTGTAACGAGAAAATCATAAAAGAGCTTGCGAAATATGCTACAAAACATGAGGAAGAAACCGGGCACTTTCCGAAAATACTTATTTTTGCTGTAAATGATTTACAACACGCTTCTCATGCTGACCAGGTGGCTAAAATTTGTCGAGAGGTTTTTAATCGTGGAGATGATTTTGTAGAAAAAATTACAGGAAGTCCAAGTGTTGATCGACCCCTCCAGCGGATTAGAGAGTTTAGAAACCGTCCCAATCCAGCAATTGTGGTTACAGTTGATATGCTTTCTACTGGAGTCGACGTACCAGCCATTGAATATATTGTGTTTATGCGCCCGGTTAAGTCAAGAATATTATGGACCCAGATGCTCGGGCGTGGTACTCGCTTATGCCCAGAGATATATAAAACACATTTCACAATATTTGACTGTTTTGATGGCACCTTGATTGAATACTTTAAAAATACTACTGATTTTGATATTGAGCCACCGCAGAAAGATGTTGTTTCGCTTGAACAGGTTATTGAAAACATTTATAAAAACAATGATAGAGAATACAATGCCAATGTTCTAGTTAAACGATTACGCCGCATTGAGAAGAACATGAGTGGCGAAGCTCGCGAAAAGTTTTCGCAATATATTGATGATGGCGATATTGGCAAATTTGCAGGTGAGCTTAAGAAAAAAATAAGTAATAATTTCACTGAAACAATGAAGCTTTTGCGAGACAAAAAATTTCAAGAACTGCTTATTAACTATCCAAGAGGGCAAAGTTCGTTTATAATCGGTTATGATGTTGTTGACAACGTATCCTCCGAGTGGGTTTTTCGCATTGGTGAGGAGTATGTCAAGCCTGAGGATTATCTCGTTTCTTTTGAGCGATTTGTTAGAGAAAATTCAGAACAGATTGATGCCATCGAGATTCTGTTGAAGAGACCAAAGGATTGGAAAACCGATTCGCTTAGCGATCTTAGGACTATGCTAAAAAAGAATAAGTTTTTAGAAACTGACCTTCAAAAAGCTTATCGCATTGTTTATAGTAAGGCTCTTGCTGATATTATCTCAATTGTTAAGCACAGCGCAACAGAGGAAGCGCCTATTTACACAGCGCAGGAGCGGGTTGAGCGTGTTATGCGTAAAATAATGAGCGAGCAAAACTTTACTCCAGAACAAATTAAGTGGTTAGAGTTAATTAGAGAGCATCTTGTTGAAAATCTAACCATTGATATGGAAGATTTTGAGCTGATGCCGGTCTTTACTCGTCAAGGTGGCAAAGCAAAAGCACGGAGAATATTTAATGGCGATTTTGATAAGCTCATTATGGAGCTTAATGAACTTATTGCATCGTAAAAGGCGAAGGAGAAACTAAATGTCTGATATAGTAAATACCCTGTGGGGATTTTGTCACACGCTTCGCCATGATGGTATGGATTATGGCGATTATATAGAACAGCTTACCTATCTGCTGTTTCTAAAGATGTCAAATGAAAAAGAAATCGTAATCCCATCTTACAAAATAACCGATGGAGAAGGAAAAATCACCGAGATTCCCTGTGATTGGGATACCCTGAAAACTAAAGCAGGCGGCGAGCTTTTAGAGCATTACACCAATGTTTTAAGCACCCTTAAAAAACAACAAGGGATACTGGGCGATATTTTTAACGGAGCAATGCCACGCTTTAATAACCCTGTCAATCTAAAGAAGGTTATCAATATGATTGACAAAGAAGAATGGACTGCCATGGAGGTTGATGTCAAGGGTGCTGCCTTTGAAGGACTACTCGAAAAATCAGCCGCCGAGGGGAAGAAGGGTGCTGGGCAATTTTTTACACCTCGTGTACTTATCCAGTCTATTGCAAGGGTAATGAAACCAGACCCAAGAGTATCAAAGGATTTCAAAATAAGTGACCCCGCCTGTGGTACAGGTGGTTTTTTGATGTATGCCTATGAATGGTTAATGGATGAAACAGGCGGCGCACTGGATAGAGCGGATGTGAAAAAAATAAAATCCGCTACTTATTATGGACAAGACTTGGTTGCAAGACCTCGCAGGCTTGCTCTAATGAACTTATATCTTCATGGACTTGATCCTAATATACATTTAGGTGATACCATATATGAGCCTGATCGTGGCGAACGGTTTGACTGCATATTAACGAATCCACCGTTTGGAACAAAAGGCGCTTCTCAAGCACCAGTGAGAGATGATTTTACCATTGAAACTTCCAATAAACAACTAAATTTTTTACAGCATGTTCTAACAACTCTAAAACGTGGTGGACGGGCAGCAGTTGTATTGCCAGACAACTGCCTGTTTGAAGGTAAAGCAGGCGAAGTTTTTGAAATTTTGATGCAAGACTGCAATGTGCATACCGTTTTGAGGTTACCAAGAGGAACCTTTACTCCCTACAGCCAAGGAGTAAAGGCAAATGTTGTATTCTTTCAAAAGGGCTTGCCAACAGAAAATGTATGGATATATGATGGTCGCTCCAATGTGCCGGGCATAACAAAAAAGGATAGACCACTGACAAAGGAACATTTCGCAGAATTTGAGAGTTGTTATGGCAAAGACCCTAATGGTAGAAGTGAGCGAAAAGATTTAGGCGAAGATGGTCGCTTTAGGCGCTTTCATATAAGCGAAATAAAAGAGCGTAACTATAAACTGGATATAACCTGGCTTAAAGACGACAGCATAGAAGACAGTGAAAACTTGCCTGAGCCAACTGAGCTGATTGCCGAAGCTATAGGAGAATTCGAGAGCATATTAAGCGAATTAAACGAGGTATTTACCTTGTTGGACGGTGATAGTTTTGAGTGAGTTGCCAAAGGGGTGGAGTGAAGTTACTGTCGATAAAGTTTTAATTAGCTATGAATCAGGCTCACGCCCTAAAGGCGGAGTGAGAGGAATTTCTGATGGGATACCCAGTATTGGCGGAGAGCATTTGTCTTATTCGGGTGGGTTTAATTTTTCTAACATTAAATATGTTCCACTAGAATTTGCTAATAGTATGAACAGAGGTAGAATTCAGCTAAATGACATTTTAATAGTTAAAGACGGAGCTACGACTGGTAAAACTGCGTTTGTTGACAAGCAATTTCCCTTTAATTTTTCTGTTGCTAACGAGCATGTATTTGTATGTCGTGTTAATGAAAAGAATTATCCTAAATATATTTTTCATTATTTATATAGTTATGAAGGTCAGAAAAGAATATTAGAAAACTTTCAAGGATCAGCACAAGGAGGTATCAATAAATCTTTTGCAGGGGGAACATCTATCCCCCTACCACCCACACTAGATGACCAGAAGAGAATTGTTGAGCGGTTAGAGTTACTACTTGGTAAAATACAAAAGGCTAACGAACGGTTGGAGAAAATCCCTACTATATTAAAGCGTTTTCGCCAAAGTGTGCTGTTTTCTGCTTGCTCTGGAAGCCTGACCGCTGATTGGGGAGAGGAAAACGAATGTGGGGAGTGGGAAAACAAGAAGTTAATTGATATGGTTGGAAAAAGAGGAATATTTGATGGCCCCTTTGGGTCTAATTTAAAAACCTCTGATTATGTTAACAAAGGTGTTCGAGTTGTTAGACTTGAAAATGTCGGAGTTCTACATTTTATTCAAGAAAAGGAATCCTATATAAGTGAAGAAAAATATCATACACTATTAAACCACACGGTTTTTGAAGGAGATGTTATTTTTTCATCGTTTATATCCGAAAGTGTTCGAGTTTGTCAAATTCCAAAATTAGATACTCCTGCAATTGCAAAAGCAGATTGCTTCTGTATCAGGCCAGATAAGAAAATACTATTAAATAAATATTTGTGCTATGCATTGAGTAATCCAAATATTTATTATAATTTTGTTGAATTGGTACATGGTGCGACAAGACCAAGAATTAATACTACTCAGTTAAAAAACATAGTTCTTTCTGTTCCCCCACTTCCAGAACAGGAAGAAATTGTCCGCCGAGTTGATAAGCTTTTTACGCTGTCTGACAAGATTGAAATACGATACATAAATGCAAAAGCACAGCTTGCTCGAGCAGAAAAAGCAATTTATGCTAAGGCTTTTCAAGGTGAACTTGTAAGGCAGGAATGACAATAACAATGTGCAACATCTAATCACCCTAAGCCGTGACAAAGAACTAAGCCTTGTTAGTTGGAACCTTAAAAACCCAAAGTACCACATCCCATAAATAACTTGCCCCGCTCATTCCAGATAAGGGGAAGGGCGTCCCTTGCTTTGCAAAGAGGAACTGGTGCGGGTTGGGTGATTTGCTGGGAGGGTTGATGTAGCGTTTAGAATCAGTAAAGAACGTAACACTCCATGATAAATAGTTATTCTAAGGAGGCTATACGCCACATGGCAGAAATCAAATTTGAAATCAAAGAAACAATTGGTGTCCTATCAGAATCAGCAAAAGGCTGGTCGAAAGAACTAAACCTTGTTAGTTGGAATGATGCAGCCCCAAAGTATGACATACGGGAATGGTCGCCGGATCATTTGAAGATGGGTAAAGGCGTTACATTGACAGCGGAGGAGCTAAAGAAGATTAGGGATCTGCTGAGTGGGTTGAAT
>JAJYAS010000168.1 GCA_021779415.1 Bacillota bacterium | reverse complement strand
ATGCCACACTCTATACAAGCATGGCAAAATAAACTTGGTAACCTGGCAGTCGTCAGCCAAACCTGTACGATCCATGGCTTTGCGTCCTTAGTTCTCACTAAGTTTGCCATTTTCAAACTCATATTATTAATATTTGATTATAGTATAACACAATAGTCAAATTATTGCAGCAGTGCAATTTTTGCATTTGGAGTGATCATTATGGACGGGTGGTCTACTTCTTGCTAACGATTTCCTGGTAAACAAAATATGAATAAACGATCGGCACCAACGAAATAACTGCCAAAATAAGAATAAAAGCAATTCCGTTAAAATTGATTCCTGTAAAGCTTAGTAAGATATTAAGGATACCCCCAATTACCCATAAGGGTGCTGCCAGTCTATGGGTTTTTCTCCATACTTCTTCATTGGCTAAAGTCCAAGGTGTCTTAATTCCAATAAAGTAATTGTGTTTGACTCTACCCATTACATTTCCTAATAAAATAAAGAGTAGTGAAATCATAATCTGAATAAAAATCGGTCTGTTAACGACAACTCCTATAGATATAAGAAGAGTAAATACTTCTAGTCCCAGGAAAAAAACCATTAATAAATACTTCTGAAATTGATATGTTGATTTGAAACTATCATAGTTTTTGCGTTTTGGGTCGATGTAAGGAAGTGCTAGAAACATTAGATACATTCCAAGATTGATTGATGGAAGACCGAATGCGCCAAATAACTTACTTCCGTAGCCATTAATTTCTCCTCTGGCGTTCCAATGAATGGGGACCCTGTCAGGAAGCGCCGGATAAAAATAGGCCCCTAGGGCAAACCCTAAAATGATAAGAATAATAATTAACCAATCTTTCTTCAAAGTACTACTTATCTTTTCCATCTTCAAGTCCTCCTTCGTTTACATGCGTTGTATTAAAAAACCATTTAATTACCTCTTGGAATACTGTAGTGTTTAGCGAATAATAAATATTTTGCCCCTTTCTTTCATCTGTTACCAACGAAGCTTGTTTTAAGGCATTAAGATGGTGGGAAATACTCGGCTTGGTCATATCAAAATGTTCAGCGATTTCTCCTGCAGTCAAATCTCGATCTTTCAGCAATAAAATAATCTTTCGCCTTGTTGGGTCTGCAAGTGCTTTGAAGGGTAGATTAAGCATTGAACGATTGTCCTCCTTCTATAAAGTTATAGACTATACTATTGTTAGATATTTAGACAACTAACTAAATATATAACAATAGTATAGTCTTTTTTTCTATAAATAGCTATACCTGTTACTCGGCATTAGAAATAATTATTTGCCAATTCAACCTATCAACATCCGCTTTAGATCCGCATATTTGGCCTCTGCTTGATCTTCATCAATAAACCATAAGAATCCCTGTTCAGAAGACTCACTGTTAAAGGTATGAATCAACCCACCGGACAGGGCCCCCTTGCCCCAGGCTACAAAAAACTGAGCTGGAGAATTTACTGGATTAACCCCGGCACCAAAATAAATTGGAATCCCGTCAACCTCAGTGTGTTCAAAAACATTGGCCTTAGTGGTTCCACAAGGATTATCCATCAATTTTTCTTCCTTTCCCGCGGATTAATCTATCTTTCAAGATAGCAACAAATTTCGTCCCATTTTCCACCTTCAGATTTATATATGCCCTCAATGTAGACTAGGGTTCTTTAACTACCAAAAAAACCCCGCTGACAATTAATATAGCACCAATCCAAAATGTGATCCCGACCTGTTCTCCCAGAAAAAACCAAGCAAGCAAGGTCCCTGCAATAGGCTGGAAGAAAAAGAAGAGCCCTCCACTAGCAGCATCAACCATTTGTAAGCCTTTGTTCCAAAGAAAAAAAGCAGCAGCCGTAGCAACGATACCAAGGTATAATACTCCACCCCATATAGCGGGTTGTAAAAGAGCACGAATTTCAGTTTGATTTATCTGGAAAAAAACCACCGGGGTTATCACTACTGTCGCTATAGCAATTGCGTATGTCGTAACGACGAGTTGGGAATACCCACTTGGAATCCGCTTTACAAGCACAGACATTAAGGCCCAAGTTAGCGCTGCTATGCCTAGGACTATTCCTCCCAGCTGACTTGCCTTTCCAATATCACCAACTCCTACGATGCATAACACACCGATCATGGCAATAATTGTGGATAGGCCTTTGCGAAATGTGATCTTTTCTTTCAAGATGAAGTGAGCAAATATTACCATAAACGCAGGGGTTGCCGAGGTAATCATCGCCCCCATTTGAGCAGACGAGAGCTTTGTTCCTACAAATTGAGTCCAAATGGATATCGCATAACCGATCACTCCGATAGCGATAATACTTCCAAAGTCTCGTCTATGAATATGCCAGGATTGGTGAGTGGCAACTCCAATTATACAAAGGGTGATAAGAGCTACCACATAACGCAACCAGACCAACTCTAGTGGCTGAATAACAGTAAGCACGACCTTACTGACAACATACATCCCCCCCCAAATTGTAGCAGCCAAAGCCAAGTAAATCGACCCTAAATGATTCTTTGTCATCTATTGACCTCCCACATTTGTTACTATTCTAATTTTATCCCCCTTCTAAATTCAATTTCAGATTTAATTTTCCTTCTTTCTTTTCGCTTTTTCTTAGGGTTGAACACAAGTATATGTGTTAAAATGAGAAAAAGGAGGAGTATGATTTAGATGTTTACACAGGCTTATACCCCTGAGCAATCTGCCTTTGGCAAACTTGACAATGGGCGAGACGTCCTCATTCTATATGTCAAAGAATTTTGTGAAGAAGTCAAAGTTATCAGACGATCGGGCCTATCAAAATATACCTATAACTGGTTTGCAACGGAACACAAAGATGCCTATGTCCTCCAAGTAACTTGGGAAAACGAGGTCCACATTGCGATCCGCTTCAACCCTCAGCATTTTACTCTTATTGAAAAATTACTTCAACCCAGGGATGTCATCCTTACCACAACGCCGATTTCTGCACTTATGGAGAAGGCGGAAAAAAACAACTGTAACTTTCTCGAATTCAGCGAAGTGCTAACGTTCAGCAACTTATCCTTTGCTATTCCTCGTTCAGAGTACCAAAACTAAACCGATCTATATTACGTCCCTGCGATCCGGAATGAAAAAGCTCGAGATCTATTCTCGAGCTTTTTACGTTATCAATAAAAGTTAATCAAAGAAAAGAAAACAAATCAGGCACTGACCTTACGACCTTGAACAGGCGCGGGTGAGGCCTTTTTGATCAGATTAAGCGGCTTGCCCAGCGGTAAAACTTCCCGGCCGTAGAAGTTCTTGAAGAATATCGCCCCTGAAGCATAGAAGCCAAGAAGAGAGATCAAAAACTCAGACCAACCAGCAAGTTTAGCATACAGCACAACATTACCCATGTTGAACGATACTGCAGCAAGAGAGAAGAATAGCACGTCTATAAGAAGTAACATCCCCATAAAAGGAACGTTTACTTCAAAAGACGCCACTGTAATAAAAAGAGAAAAAATAAGATACCCTACATAGGCTACTCCCAGCATTCTAGGGTCAACTGCAGCTTGCATACCAGAACCGAACATACCGTTTATTGTCCCCATTGAAAAAGCCATGCCTACCCAGAAAAATCCATAAGCACCTAGAACTGTTCCTCCAAATACATTGCCCTTCTTAAAGTCAATGCTGGCAGCCATAATTTGAACGAGCCCCCCCAATAATGCTGCCCAAACAACAATCAAAGCAGTTGCTTTTGGATTAGTAAAGCCCAATTTAGCCGATGATGCGATAAAACATACCATAGCCAAACCCAAAACTCCGAACGCTGTTGGGTCTGCACCAGTATAACTAATTTTAACTTCTTGTGTACTCATTTTTCTTCCCCCTCAATTAAAAAATAATAAATTTTTAAAAATATAATTCCTTAAAAAATCGTGCGTTGGGTTATCCAAGCCCCCCTATGTTCGCTTAGGCCTCCTCTCCTTGAAATTTTTTTCACATACATTAATAAGGTGATTTGGATAGAAAAGTATTTACACTTAACCTATATTACCACAAATAATTGGGACTAGTCAAAATATTGTTAATTATTTTAGCGATTATAGGCGAAATGTTCCTAATATGCTTTCAATTAGTCCTCAGAGTTGTCCCTTCGGAAGAAAAAAAGTGCTCCTTTAAATCGTTTAAAGCAAGCACCAAAGTCTTAAGTATTGTCATAGGTTAGGACGAGTTTGCAGTCGTCTCTTGACACTGGGATAACGGTCAAGATCTGTATGTGGCAGAAATTTACTGCCACTGAATTTTTCCATAAAAGCCGTATTGGCATTTAATTCGAAATAGGTAACCTTGGCAGCAATCTCTTCGGCTTCCAAACGCTTAACGCGAGATAGAAGCACTTGACGCGCTGCTTCACCTGAACTATTCCCTAAGCGCACTATTGCAGAACGCGGGAGGTCGGGATAGAGACCAATTGTAATAGCTGACTCAATCGGCAAATACTGTCCAAATGCCCCAGCAGCATAAAAACAGTTAAGTTCTTGCCAAGCACAGCCTACGTTTTCCATTAAAAGATCGGTAGCAGAATTGACTGCCCCTTTGGTGGCCATAAAGTTATTAATATCTATCTGCGTAACAACAATGTCTTTTCCCACCGCCGATGCTTGAGCGGGAACTACGACAAATTCGTCCCTTCCTTTCTGAAAACGAGCAGTCCTATCGATGATCCCATTAAGAAAAAGTTCGGCCAGCGTGTCCACTAGACCAGAGCCACAAATACCACGTGCCGGCATGTCAGCAATGGTAGTATACTGAACCTGTCCTGTCACCGGATCTATGGCTACATGATCCACTGCACCTGTTTCGGCCCGCATACCGAAGGCCGTGACGCCACCTTCCAGAGCTGGACCGGCTGCTCCAGCACAGGCCACAAGCCAGTCTTCATTGCCCAGCACAATCTCTCCATTTGTGCCGATGTCTACAAAAAGTGAAACCTCGGACTGAGTATGCATTCCGCTGACCAGGATTCCGCCGATCACATCCCCCCCAAGGTAACTTCCGATGCTCGGCAGGCAATAGACTGGGGCTAGGGGATGAATGTCAATTCCTAGTTCTTCTGCAGAAATCAAACCAGGGTTATTGACAACGGGGGTATAAGGAGCCCGACAAATCGAAGCGGGGTCTAGGCCCAGCAGAAGGTGAATCATAGTAGTATTGGCCCCAATGGTAGCAGCCGTAATCTTGTCTGTCTCCATTGATAAAGGACAAAGACGCTTAATCAAATTATTCAGGGTATCCACAACCGCTTTTTGTAGCCGTGCCAAACCGCCTGGCTCGGCAGCATACCGAATACGGCTTAATATATCCTCGCCCTGAGCAATTTGGGCATTGTAGTCAGCTGCGTGTCTCATAACACTGCCATCGCACAGATTAATGAGGTATACGACCACAGTAGTTGTGCCAATATCGATTGCCAAGCCGTATTGTTCCCTTGTCGTATCTCCCCGTTCCAGGCCAATTAATTTCCAGCCTTGGCTCGTGTCCGCTAGGATTGCTGTAACCTGCCAATCAGCACTGCGGCATAGGCTGGGTATCTTGGACATAAGCGACAATGGTACGTTAACTGGCCCATAGAGGCGTTCCAGAGTTTGACGCACTTGATCGACATCGGCGCGGTTATCCATTGGATTCGGCGGATCAAGGGAGAGAAAAACCTTCCGAGAGAGAGGCTCAAGGTTGGCAAGTGTTTTCTGAACCTGTTCCGACAGAATCACTGGCTTCTCATTAATGTTTGGCATTACGATACCTTCTTTATATATTTTATATAAACATAATTTTCTTTTATTTTATTATCTAACTATACCACTTGAGTTTTAGCTTGTAACTCTATATCAATGATAAATATTATCTTACTTCTGAAATAGAAAATGAGCACCCCATTTCGTCCCCCTGTTGCTGTCCCTGGGTAAAACTTTTTTCTTTAAACGTCACATGATTATCCCGATCAATCAAAAGCACTGTGGAAGCTTTCGTTCCATACTCAGTTCCCACAATAAATATGGGCGACAACATCTTTTCGCGTTCTTGACTTATCCCAGTATCAGGTAGCTCATTGTCTCGAGCGAGTTCCGTATCTACCAACATTTCAAAGAGAGAGTGGGGTTGAACAACCGTCCTATTCACTAAATATTTCGCTAAAGCTTGTTTGCTTTTTTGGACTTTAGGCCAAGGAGTATCCAGAAAATGATTACTAAGCCCATAGATTCCAGGTCCAAGGACCTTAACAGACGAAGATTGATTGCTGAAATATAATAGAGTGGTGGAATCACCAACTAAGAGATTAAATGGATTATAGCAAGTACGATTGTTTACAACATCTAACATGTACTTATCGGGGGATTCATTATAGCATAGGAAATCGCTCACTAACCCCCCGCGAGATTTGGCATCCTGTATTTGCGCCAAAGGATCGCGAAAATTGGTTAGTGCTGCCCAACGGCCTGATCTCGTAATCCCCATCCAAGTTCCTAACATCTCCAAATCTCTGCCTGCTAAAACCGATGGATGGGTATCCCAGAAATGGGCTGGTTCTGTCGGCCGATGATAAAACTCATCCCTATTTGCTGCCAGTATTAAACGATACCGTGGATGACAATCATAGGCAAAAAAGAGTAAACACACGCCTAACACCTCCATTCAAATAAAAACCCTTATGTCCCCTGGTGCACGCATTAATTCACTTTATCCGAGTGAGTAGTCACCACTATTTTTAGGCGATAATATTCATAAGCCACCTCAACATTAAAACCAAATTTCTTGTAAAGCGCTAATGCCTGAGCATTCTCGCTATTGACGTCAAGGACTATTTCCGTTTTTCCTTTTTGCCATAAACGATCTACGATCAGACGTAGTAGTTCTTCTCCGTAACCCTTGCCCCTATATTCCGGAACGATCCCATAGCCAAATATTGTCCCTACCTCATCGTCTTGATTTGTAGACCCCAAACCAATCGGGACATTGTCCAAAACGGCAAGGTACTGTTCACGGGTTTCGGATTCGAAACAATTCTCAATCCGACTTTTTGCCTCCTCGTAGGGCTCATCGAAGGTCCTGATACTTGTCTCAATTACCTTCTCAATGTCCTTTGGCTCAGGCCGCAAGAGCAACAGACGATACGCATACGCGCTTCCAGTTCGATTATCTCCACCCTGATCTAACCTCAT
>JAJYAS010000167.1 GCA_021779415.1 Bacillota bacterium | reverse complement strand
GAGACATTCTTAATGACCTCGTGATACCAGACATCCCGTTCTTCTTGCATGTCCACAGGCTGACCCGTCCGTTGAACAACGATCACTTTTTTAACACAAGTTACATTACTTAGTGCTTGATCCACACTTTCTTTCAAAGGAATGATATTTCCACGACGATAACTACCATCCGATGTAACAACAACCTTTGCCTGAGCGTCTTGGACTCTGTCCCTCAAAGCTTCCGCACTGAATCCACCGAATACAACCGTGTGTGGAGCGCCAATCCTAGCACAGGCGAGCATCGCGATCACTGCCTCTGGGATCATAGGCATATAAATTGCCACACGATCCCCCTTTTCTACTCCATAAGACTTAAGCAGATTCGCAAACTGGGATACCTCACGATGAAGATCTTGATAGGTGAAGACGCGCCGATCTCCCAATTCTCCTTCAAATATAAGTGCCGCTTTATTCCGACGCGCCCCCTGTAAATGTCGATCTAAACAATTATGAGCTGCATTTAATTTTCCGCCGACATACCACTTGGCAAAAGGATGATTCCACTCTAAAACGGTGTCCCATGGCTTAAACCAATCCAAGCGATTCCCCTGTTCGTCCCAAAACTTCGTCCGATCTCGCCCTAGTTCATGAATTTCTTGATTTCGCATGACGGCTTTTGAAATAAAGCCTTCAGGAGGGAAAAACAACCGTTTTTCCTCCATTAACCCATCACGTTGCTTTTCTTTCATAATAAAACCTCCTTATGGTCATTTGTTATATAATACACCACTTTTGTTAGAATGTTAAGAATATTTAATTAACAATTTTGGATTGTTGTCCCAGTTCCTCTGTTTCCGAACGCAGGCCACCATAAAACGACATAAAAAATAGGAATAGTTTGGTAAAATTATTACTATTAAATGCTAGGTCAAGTATTAAGGAGGGATAAATGTGAGACAGATTCTGGTCAGAAGTGAACATTGCCTCGGGTGTAAGAGCTGTGAGCTGGCTTGCGCAGTTGCCCACTCGACCAGCAAGACCTTGTTTGAGGCGATTGTAGAACCTAAAGCGCCACAAAAACGGATCTTCGTCGAGTCCAATGGGGTGCTTAATTTCCCATTGCAATGTCGGCAATGTTTAGATGCTCCTTGTGTTCATGCCTGTATGAGTGGAGCGATGCAGTTTGACTTGAAGACTGGGCTAATTCAAGTTGATGACCAAAAGTGTGTTGGGTGCATGATGTGCGTAATGGTTTGCCCCTTTGGTGTTATCGCGGAAATTCCTTCTACCCACCGAGTCGCCAAGTGTGACCGTTGCCAGGCCTTAGATTATGATCCTGCTTGTATCTCAGCCTGTCCGTCGAAGGCTTTGGAATTTGTTGAGGTTCGAGAGTTTGCCCACAGTGGCCGGCAAACCTTCCTAGAGCAAATGAAGGGAGTCAACTAATATGAAATCTCAAAAATCGATTGATCCTGCTGTCTTAGAATTATTACCTAAAGCGGCCTTAGATGGAGTAGAAACGGTTTGGGATCGTCATGAAGCACAACAACCCCAATGTGGTTTTGGAACTTTAGGAGTCTGTTGCCGACACTGTGTTCAAGGACCCTGTCGGATTGATCCCTTTGGCAACGGGCCGAAAACAGGAATTTGCGGAGCAAGTGCGGATACAATAGTAACTCGCAATTTACTCAGGCAAGTGGCCGGGGGAGCTGCGGCCCATGTTGACCATGCCTATGAGGCTGTTGAAGCTTTAGAGCTGGCAGCTAAGGGAGAAATTAATTACGCCATCACTGACGAAACCAAATTGCAACAGATCGCCCACGGGTTAGGCTTGGAGATCTCTGGCAAGAGCAAAACTGAACTTGCCTTGGAAGTTGTCGAAGTTGCTTATGCTGATCTTGCTAACCATGGAAATAAGCCTGTGCAATGGTTGATGGCCAATGCACCCAAAGAGAGAATTGCCGTTTGGAAGAGTCTAGGGATTCTTCCTCGCAATCCTGACCGGGAAATCCGTGAAGCAATGCATCAGACAACCATGGGTATGGATGCTGACCCAGTGAATCTTGTCTTAGCTACTGCTAAACAAGGCCTAGTGGACGGCTATTCCGGTCTAAAACTGGCAACAGACATGCAGGATATCCTTTTTGGGACACCGACGCCCGTCGTGACTGAAGCTAATTTGGGGGTCCTCAAGGAAGACTACGTCAATCTCATCGTACATGGGCATGTCCCCTTGCTTTCGGAAAAAATTGTCTATTGGTCCAGCAAACTCCAAAATGAAGCAATTCTTTCCGGAGCCAAAGGAATCCTAGTCTCGGGGATTTGCTGTACAGGTAATGAAGTTTTAATGCGCAAAGGGATCCCGTTGGTTACTAACTTCTTGGCTCAAGAAATCGCCATAGTTACCGGTGCCGTTGATGCTATGGTCGTCGACGTACAATGTATTATGCCTTCTCTAACTCAAGTGGCTTCTTGTTATCATACTGAAATCATCTCAACTATGCCGATCGTCAAATTGCCTGGAGCTACCCACGTTCCCTTTACTTTAGAAAGCGCGGATGAAACTGCTCAGGAAATTGTGCGCAAGGCCATCATTGCATACGGACGCAGAGACAGCAAGAAGATTAAAATTCCCGATTACAAACGGAAGATTATGGCGGGATTCAGTGTGGAGGCCATTATTGGGGCACTATCAACAGTGGACCCTGACCAACCTCTGAAGCCTCTTGTTGATAATATTGTGAATGGCAACATTTTAGGAGTCGTGGCCACGGTGGGGTGCAATAATGCCAAAGTGACTCAAGATTTCATGCATGTGGAATTAGTGAAAGAGCTTGTAAAAAATAATGTATTAGTCGTTGCTTCGGGATGTTCCGCTCATGCCCTAGCTAAGGCTGGGCTTATGAATTCCGAAGGAACTGAAACCTTTGCTGGAGAGGGTTTGAAAGCGGTCTTGTCTGCGATTGGCCAGGAGGCAGGCCTTGGGGCGCCACTTCCACCCGTACTGCATATGGGAAGCTGTGTGGATAATTCAAGGATTGGAGATCTGGTCACAGCGATTGCTGCCTATCTCAACGTAGATACCGCCTTATTGCCCGTAGCGGCGAGTGCTCCAGAACTCCAGCACGAAAAAGCCCTTAGTATCGGGACTTGGGCTGTGACAATGGGGCTTACCACTCACCTTGGAGTTGTTCCACCTGTTCTAGGGAGCAAAACGGTGACTGAATTACTTACCCATGGCCTTAGTGATGTGATCGGGGGGAAATTCTATATCGAAACCGATCCCTTGAAAGCGGCTCAAGGACTTCTTGAGGATATCCGAGCAAAACGGAAAATACTCGGACTTCCTAATTAAGGGAAGGAAGAAATTATGACTTATATCGTTATTGGCAATAGCGCCGCAGGATTATTTGCTGTTGAAGAGATCCGAAAGCACGACACAGAGTCAGAACTCATTGTCCTCACGGCAGAACAAGAACCTAGTTATTCTCGTTGCCTTACCACTTATTTTTTAGCAGGAGATATTCCTGCTTCCCGCCTTTATTTACGTAACGCTGATTTCGCCGAACGACTGAATCTAAAGATCGTTTACGGAGTCACGGTTAAAGGGATCGATCCCATACGACAAATTGTTCGAAGTGCCGATGGGCAGGCGTGGCACTATAGTAAACTTTTGCTCGCCATGGGGTCTTCAGCTAATAAACTCACCATTCCAGGTGGAACTCTTCCTGAAGTATTTACTCTACGCACCATGGAGGATGCTTTAGCCATTAATAAGATCTTGGACCAGGAAGCAAAAAAGGCCGTCGTCATAGGTGGGGGGTTGGTCAGTCTAAAGTGCGCCTATGCTTTAAGAAAACGTGGACTGGAAGTCACCATTGTGGTCTCCTCAGGCCAGATCCTCTCCCAAATGCTTGATGTGAAAGCGGCTGGCATAATTCAAGAGCACTTGAGAGTCAATGGCCTTAGATTTCTTTTACAGGCTGAGGCTATAACGATCACTGGAGAAGACCATGTTCAGGGTGTACTGATCGCACCCGAAACCGAAATTTCCGCTGATTTAGTGATTGTTGGCAAGGGAGTTCGTCCTAATATCGGTAAATTAAGAGATTTCGGTTTTAATATTGGGCAGGGTCTTCAGGTAGATTCTTCGTTAGCCACTAACCTTCCCAACATTTACGCAGCCGGAGATATAGCAGAAACATGGGACCTTGTTCGCCAGAAGTTCACCGTGAATGCCACTTGGCCCAATGCTACGACCCAAGGCAGAATTGCCGGAGCAAATATGTGCGGGAGACAAGAGGTTTATCCAGGATCCCTTGGTTTAAACTCTGTGGACTTTTTTGGACTCTCGACCATGTCCGTTGGAATTACGAAACTCCAAGACCACAAGGGGCCAGGAGATTGGGACCAAGTAGAAACCCTGAAAATGGTAGGAGGTAAACCTAGTTACCGAAAACTAATTTGGCAGGGGGACATTTTAAAGGGATTTGTCTTACTTGGGGACACATCTCAATGCGGTGTATTAACGGGCTTGATTAAAGCAGGTCACCCCCTAACTCAAGCCCAAAAGAATTTAACGTTGGGTAAAAGAGGAACTCTGGCGGTAGGATTGATAAAGTAGAAAAGTGGCGGCCTTGCAGGTGAATTGCAGGCCGCCGTAATAGATTATGTCATTTTGATGTGACTAATAATCGAATGCAATCTGACATCGTTGAGGATTGGATTGGATAAAGGAGAATACCAAACATGATTATTCAAAGTAATTATGGAGAAGTGAGTCAGTTCTTCATGGGAAAAGAAATCAACGGAAACGTCCTGTATAGCATGGCTGTATATTATGTGGATGGTCTATTAATTGATACTGGTCCTAAAACGGTCATGAATGAAGCACAGAGCATTTTTCAAGATATTCAGGTTGAAAAAGTTGTTAACACCCACCACCATGAGGATCATATCGGCAATAATTTATCTTTTCAGGAAAAAAGAATCCCCATTTTTGCACATGAGCTTGCTGTACCACTCATCAATGATCCGTCGCAGTGGATTTCTAGGCTGCTTGACTATCAAAAGTTGATATGGGGCACTCCTTCAGCATCCATCAGCAACCCTTTAGGTGATAGTATTGAAAGCAATAATTATAAATTCAAGGTAATTCATACACCTGGTCATTCTGCCGATCATATTTGCTTGCTGGAGGAGAAAAACGGTTGGCTTTTTAGTGGTGATTTGTTTCTGGGAGAAAAGGTTAAACTCCTGCGCAATGATGAAGATGTTCACTTAAGTATGGCTTCCCTTACCAAACTGCTTGATTATGAATTTGATACCATATTTTGCGGCTCTGGGCGGGTGTTTGATAATGCCAAACAGCGTGTAAACGAAAAATTAAGCTGGTGGCAAGGTCTTTACCGACAGATTGTTCAGATGGAAAAACAAGGCTATGATGCGCCAGTTATTCGAACTAAATTACTTGGCGAAGAAAATGCATTTGCTCAATTGACAGGAGGAGCCATATCGAAGCTTAATCTGATTCAATCGTTTTTGTCCTCCCTTCCCAATGAATAATAGACCTCTAAACGAAGCAAGGGATTCTAAAACAGGGGTTTTATTGTCTGTTCTCGGTCGCTTCCTTTAGTAGAAGTTCTTTTATCTCCGTTATGTCTAGTTCAATTCTATGTAAATGACCCTGTATATCATCTATTTCGGTCTCAGCTTTAAAGTTGATAGCGAAGTCAATTAGTGACTCATGTTTGTCACGAGCCTCTTGTCTATTTTGACTCATCATAATAACGGGTGCCTGGAACGCAGCGATAAAGGATAGCACTAAGTTTAACAGTATAAATGGTTGTGGATCAAAATGTTGAGTGCCAGAGATGGTATTCCACGTCATCCATGATGTTAAAAAAACGAAAAATAGAATTATAAACCTCCAACTCCCACCAAAACCTGCCATCCGATCAGCTAACCGATCGGACCATTTGGTATGCTTGATGTAGTCCTCATTTAAGTGTTGTGAAATACTATTCTCATATTCGGCAACAATACGTTGAATACGTTTCGTGTAATCTTTTAGATAAGGTTGACTGTCGGTTAGGCTTTCATTTTCCAGGTCATTATCCATCATCAACACCCCTGTCTTGTTTTTCAGCTTCGTTCAGCCCTCAAAGCTTTTAAACTCATGTCTGAGCTTAAAGGCTTTCTTTCTAATGATAATCATTATAACGTTATTTCTTTAAAATCAACAGGCACTCAGTGGAGATTTTACTTCTCGGTCTAAATTGCTTAAATTTGAGCATATCAAAAGGCACCCAATTTCTTGAGTGCCCTCACCCTTTCCATGGTTGAGCACGGATAAGGATCTATTCCTCAGAATAAATGCGTTTATCCCCTTTTAGGTTTTGCATTTCTTGGATATCCTGTGTCACTTCAATTGTTCCGCGATAAGTCCCGTCTAGATCATGGAGGGCAAAATACTGAATTAAGACGAACTTACCGTTCATATGAATCCAGAACTCAGCAGAATCTCGTTTCCCGCTTTTAAAATCGCCAACGATTTTAGTGACAATGTGAACACTATCTGGAGGATGACAATCCTTGACATTGCGTCCGATGATAGCCTTGCTCCGTTGGAAAATACGTTCTTTACCGTAGGAAAAATAACGCACATTATCTTTTTCATCGACAAAGGTAACATCAACAGGAAGATGGTTAAAAATTAGGCTAATCTGCTCAAGTGTCAGGGCACCTGTTTGAAAAGGCAGGAGCCCTTGGAATTCGTTTTTTCCTTGATCAGTGGTTGCTGGAAACGATTCAGGATCGACTGGTGGTTCAGGTGGTTCGGAGGGAATCCAACCGAAGTCAGGTTGAATTAAGGTAAAGCCGATTTCTCCGCTCTGCTCAGCCACAGCAGCCCATTCTCCCTCAGTCAAAGTCTCCATACTCATGGGAAACATGATGTTTTCTTCTTTGTAGATAAGATCCTCAATAACCTTAAGAACGGGGAGCGCTGTCTTTTGGATGAGTTCTGTCAAATATAATAGTTCGACTTTTGTGTGCAAAAGTGCTTGAGAAACTTGTTTAAGTTGAGCCCGTATCTCATCTTGAATGGCCCACATGACTTTAGGAGGTCCGCTTACACCGTGCTTTTCCAAGTATGCAAAGAGGATATTCTCCTTACGACTATAGTGTTTCTCGATTTCCAGCAACTGTTGATGCAGGGATTTCCAGACCTTGAGCTTATCTTCTAAGTTTTCATCGAGATGCATATTTT
>JAJYAS010000166.1 GCA_021779415.1 Bacillota bacterium | reverse complement strand
TTCATAGAGATTTTCCGGAAATTCTTTCTGGGTATATCGGCAGAAGGAATGAATAACGGCCAATCGATGATTTCTGGTAGGGATAGAACAGCCTCGCTCTGTCTCAATCCATTCTAAAAAACCCAGTACAAGTTCCTTAGTAAGCTGAGCCATCGTAATTCTCTCAGGAGCTAGCCCTTTGCAGGTTTCACAGTAGGTGAGGAACAGCTTGAATGTATCTCTGTAGGCAGCAATTGTATGGGGGCTCACATTTTTCTGACCGGGAAGGTACTGAGAGAGGAAACCGGTAAGGTATCTCGGGAAGTCTCTTTCCTTCATAATAGCCGTCCCCCGTTCGGAATAACATATCCAAATTCCGCTTCCGTTCGGCTGATCAGATCGGGATACAAGTCCGCTGTGAGCCTCAGATAATATTGGGTTCCCCGAAAATCGGTATGTCCCATATAGGCTGCTAGATAGGGAAGGACCGTCATAAGTTCCGAACCGGAAAGCACCCATTTCTTCAGACAACAGACAGCGAAGGTATGGCGAAGGTCGTGAACCCTTGGCCCGGCAGACGTATGCGGAATATCTGCCATAAGCAGATAATCTCGAAAACGACGGTGAACGGCACTTTTATCTGTTCTGTTTCCAGTCATACTAGGAAACAAGAAGGAGTCGTCCTTATTGAACCTGTGGTATGTATCCAGCAGAAGCCGTATCCGTTTGGTCAGACTCTGTGCAATAGGGACAAGCCGATCTTTGTTATTCTTGGCATGACGAATTACGAGAACATTTTCCTCAATGTCGATGTCCTTAAGCTGTAGGTTTAGTGCTTCCGAGACTCGCAAACCACTTCCATACAGAAGACGGAACAGTATCGGATCAAGCACGTTGCGATTGTTAGTTACTTCCAAGGGGTAGGAATCGACTGCCATAAAGAATTTATGCAATTGTTTTTTTGCAAATATATAAGGAATATGAGAACTCCTCTTCTGAGAGGCGGATTTAATTATGGGTATATAAACTAAATGTCCGTGCCTGCTTAGAAATTCAGCAAAATTCCTCATAAGGATTTCCTTTTTGTAATGAGTACACGGCTTTTCAAATTCACCATAGATGTAGCGGTCTAGCATCGGCTTTGTTAGATTAATTCCGCTGTAGCCGTTGTAATAGTAATAAGCATCGAATCGTTCCAATTCTCTAGTCTGTTTCTTGTATATGAAGTTAGTCATCTTTTTCTCTTGGATGAATGTACAGAGAAGGCCCTTCATGTCACTTTTCCACTCATAGATTTTTTTCATAGGTCCACCTCATCAGGATCAAGGGCACATCGGCGAAGGCCTACAAGATCAATCTTTAAATAGATGCTCGTTGTATTTATGTTTTGGTGCCCAAGAGTCTCGGAAATAACAGGAAGTGTTGCATTGCTTTCCAGCATCTTCTTGGCCAGCGTGCTTCGTAACGAATGTAGCCCGCAGTGGACATCCAGAGGTATATTCAGCCCAGCCTTGACCATATAGCGATGTAATTCTCTATGAAAACTTTCGTTCTCACCAAATGCGTCGAATGGCGCCCGATGGCGAACAAATACCCTATCACATGGTGTCTGGGGCCGTCCGTTTTTTAGGTAATCAATGATTGCCCATCCAATATCCTCTAGAAGAGGAAGCTCAATCGGCCGTTTCGTCTTTTGCATACTTATGCTTATAGTCTTCCTGTTCCAGTTGAGGCTAGAAAGCCTTAATCCACGCAAGTCGCTGACACGCAATCCGAGTCGGACAACTATTAACAAAATGGCATAATCCCGTTTCCCTTTTGGGTCTGCCCGATCAACCGCCCCTAGCAGTTTCTTAACATCCTCGGTGTTCCATGAATAAGGAATAAAAGCGTTGCGCATCGTCCGAACTTTAGGCAGGGATTTGGAGAGGTCTTCCTTTGTAAATCCCTGCTGATACAGGAAGAAGAGGTAATTACGCATAACATACAGGATAGTGCTTACATATTTAGGTTTTGCAGCGCTGTAATTTCCCAGAAATTTTGTGACTACAGAAGGAGTGATATCTAAGGAACTCTTAATAATTTCGTCATCAAGGAAATAAAGAAACTTATGTAGGAGATTATTATTACTCAGGATTGTTGAGCTGGCGTAATAACGTTCTTCATAGGAGTCCTGGAAAAGAAGATATTCTTGGTTAAACCCTTCTGGGCACTGAAAGTCGGAAATCTTTGACCGCATGTAGAAGGATATGTTCCCGGTCTTCATGAATACGAGAAGGTTCTGGACCGGTTTCATAAATATATTGGTCTTCCTGTCACCACGTCCATAAAAACCGTCCATAGATGTTCCGGTACGATTACGCACATACTCAAGGCCGACTTCTTCATTCAAGGTTGCATAATTATTGGATTGCATGAACCTGAGAAGGCCATTGTATACGCCCCGATGAACCTTGAGAGTGGTTAACGCATACCCCTGCCTTTCTTGAAGCAAAAGCACTTGGCCCATAATCTGTTTCAAATCGAGTAGTTCATCCAAAATAATCATCCTTTCTTTTTCTAGTTAGGATGATTATGAAGTATTATGGTGAGTGATCCAATAAAAAGAGACCTATAATTGGTCAAATCATAGCAACACTCCCCATAACCTGGGACTCTACATAATGGCGCTTATGGGGAGCTCTCCATAACCGGCATAGTTTCGCCACTCACCTGCTGGAATCCGGCACAAGTATTTATCACATTAAGCAACTGCTCGGTCACTCAAATATCAATACGACCTGCGTTTACTTGCATTTGGTCAAGATTGAAACCCTTAACGTAATAAGTCCCCTTGATCAGATGGCTTCTAAATCCGAAAAAGCTAATGGCTGAGATTCAAGATATTTTCCTAAAATACGGCATAAATTATCGAACCAACCACAAGCTCACTCTTGTGCAGCATAAAGCGATGTCGGCCATTCAAAAATGCAGAACGTCAGAGTTAGGCGGCCATAAAGAGGTTTGTGACAGTTGTGGGCATACCAGAATTTCGTACAATTCCTGCCGCAACCGGCACTGCCCTAAATGCCAAGCTCTTGCCAAAGAACGCTGGATTGAAAACCAGAAAAGCAATCTGCTTGACGTTGGATACTTCCATGTTGTTTTTACAATCCCCGATACTCTCAATTTAATGGCCTACCAAAATCAAAAAGTAGTATATACACTCTTGTTTAAGACTGTTGCTGAAACTCTTGCCGAATTAGCTTCTGACAATAAATACCTTGGCGCAAAGATTGGTTTCTCTTCTGTTCTGCATACTTGGGGACAAAACCTGATGCACCACCCTCATATTCACTGTGTTGTACCCGGCGGTGGATTATCCTCTATCGGAAAATGGGTGAATAGCAGAAAGAAATTCTTCATTCCGGTTAAAGTTCTGTCCAGAAAATTCAGAGGCAAATTCCTGTATTACCTCAAACAGCACTACGTCCAAAACAAGCTTGAATTTCATGGAAGTCAAACATATCTTTCCGACGATAAGAAATTTGAAAAGCTGCTCACCTCTCTCTATGGTAAAGAGTGGATTGTTTACTGCAAACCACCATTTAAAAATGCTGCTCGTGTTGTTGAATACCTGGGGCGATATACTCACAGAGTGGCTATATCCAACAAGCGCATCATTAGCATGGAAAAGGATATGGTTTCCTTCAAATGGCGGGATTACAAGGACAGCAGCAAGCATAAAGTGATGACTCTTTCCGCCGAAGAGTTTATACGCAGATTTCTCATTCATATCCTACCGAGTGGCTTTATGAAAATAAGACACTACGGCTTGCTTGGCAATCGTAACAAGACAGCCAAACTGAAGATTTGCAAACAGCTTACCCATACACCTCTTTTAACCAAAGAAAAAGCCTCTACGCTTCAACTCATCCAGAAGCTCACTGGACTAGATTTATCTAAATGCCCTAATTGCGGATCGGAAAAACTCAAACGGTTTATGAACTTGGGTAAATCTCCCCCTGTCACTAATAAAACTGCATGTATTTAAAATTGCCCTGTCATGGGGAGGGGGAAACTATATCTGTTTAGGGATAATTAACGCTACTTCGATACATTTACTACAGAGTTTTCCTTAAAGGTCATATGAATTAGACTAGAGATTAGATATTCAATCCCCATAGCATTTTCCCTAGCATTCGCGGTTTCGTGCTATGTCAATTATCCAAAGTTAGGTAAGTAGCTGCTCCACCAAAACCTGCTTCTAATTTACTCAAGCTCTGATTCGAGTTTGAGCTTTTTTAAGCCTAACTTCGGATAATTTGCTAGACATAATTATATCATAGATTCTGGTAAAACTTGTTGAAAGTCTTTTACTTGACTAATTTTTCAGAATGCATTAGTGCTTTCCTCTGCGAGCTATACCCCTATATGTATCAAAGGAAATCTAGTCAGGCACCTAATGCTTTCCTACTCTGTGCTGACCCGGGAGTATGCACATACCCGAAGTTCTTTTCCCTTATTCTGCCTCCGATTCAGGGGATGGTGCGATTATTTTTTATGGCTGTATCCGCCATTTCATGAAGCCCTGCCATCCTGGTGCTTTTCTCTCACTTCTACAGCCTGTTCCATTTCGAGACCGGATTTAAAGGTGATGATAATCTTTTCTTTGGATAGGATCTTGACACTTTGTATCAGTCGTCTAACCAGATCGTTATCGAATTCAGCCATGGCACAGTTCACATCGCCGAGGAATTTTTTCATCTCGTTGACCCTGCGGCAGTAGATATCATAGAGGGCTTGCTGTTCTGTATACTCATTTTTCTCTTTGAGTATTTGCTTGCGTTCCGCAGCGATTTTTTCATATGCCTCATCAAAGTCTATATTGTTGACTCCGCTTTTTACATTTTTCTCTACCAAGGCCAGCATCTCCGTTTTCAGTTCTTCCAGCCGCTTGTCCATAGCCGGAATGTCCATTACCTTAGCATGCTTGCCCATGATCATTTGGAGATTGGAGGCGAGGGTGTCCATAAAATCTTCTTTGTCCCCAATCAACAGGTTGATGGCCTTCATAATGGCATCTTGCAAGAGCGGCTCATCGATGGTCGGTGAATGCTTGCAATATTTTTTCCCGTATTCCTGCCTGTTGTAGCAGCGCCATACGATTCGTTTCTCCGTGTAGTTTGTCCAGGTTGCCCGTCTGTATGGTTTGCCGCATTCTCCGCACAGGACAAGGTCTGAGAGGGCATATTTTGAGCTGTATTTTCCATTGTCTGTTTTGGCTCGTTTATCCGTGGATTTTCTGATGTTGATACGACGAGCCCTTTCTTCTTGCACTCGGTTCCATAATTCTTTGGAGATGATCCCTTCGTGGCTTCCTTCTACATAGTATTGGGGAACAATCCCTGTGTTTTTGACTCTTGTCTTATTAATAAAATCTGTGGTATAGCTTTTTTGCAGCAGGGCATCTCCCATGTATTTTTCATTGGAAATCATACCTGCTATGGTGCTGGCATACCATTTTTCCTTGCCTGTGGCTGTTTTAAAGCTATTTTCCTCCAGGTACTTCTTGATCTTCGCGATGCTGCAGCCCTCTAAGTAAAGCCTGAATATCAATCTTACCGTTTCTGCTTCTTCCGGTACGATGACAAGCTCCCCTTCCTGGTTTTTGGTGTAGCCCAGGAATTGCGTGTGGTTCAGGTATACCTGCCCTTTTTCGAACCGGCGGACAACACCCCATCTTGTATTGGTGCTTAAGGAGCGGCTTTCTTCCTGGGCCAGACTGCCCAGAATGGTAATTAGAAGCTCGCCAGCACCATCTAGAGTGTTGATGTTTTCTTTTTCAAAAAATACGGCTATGTTCTTCTCCTTAAGCTGACGGATGTAGGTAATGCAGTCTACGGTATTGCGGGCAAATCGGCTGACGGATTTGGTCAGCACCATGTCAATCTTGCCTGCCATGCAATCTTCGATCATTCGGTTAAAATCAGTACGCTTTTTGGTGTTGGTTCCGCTGATGCCTTCGTCCGCATAGATGCCTGCGAACTTCCATTTTGGATTTGACTGTATTTCTCTTGTATAATGCTCCACCTGCATTTGATAGCTGGACTGCTGTTCTTCCAGTTCTGTACTGACACGGCAGTAGGCCGCTACTCTCAGTTTCTTTTCCTTTGCCTTATCATTTAAATTATAAATCGGATCGGCAGGGATCACCGATACTGTTCTTGCCGCTCTTGCCGCTCTTGCCATGATCAATTCCTCCTTTTCCACGTAATGTACAAGGTGGTATTTAGAGTGACACCATTGGCCATCTCGAATCGCAGTTGGCCAATCTTTTCCACCGTAATGCTCTTGATGGTGGCCTTGAATAAAGCTTCATCAAATTCTGTGATGGGCTTATGAATTTGAAATATCGCTTTCAGCTTCCTGGTTTGGTACTCAAAGTCATCTATCGTTGAGAGCCGATACTGCTCTGCAGCTCTTTTGAATAATAGCTCCGCCAATTCCGCTGATTCAGAGTCGCTTTTATGTAATGCGCTGGTGATTTGCTGGGTAAGCCTCTTTAATTCCGTACTCTCCTGTACCGCCTTGACTGTGGGGTGAGTCTCTATCACATCCGGTTTTTCAAGCACCCGGTTGAAGATCTCTATAAAGGCGGCTTCCAGCTGATGGTCATCCACCACTTCGCTTTTGCAGCAGACCCTGTTGTCAACAATGTAGCGTTTGCATTTCCAGTTGCATTTTTTATTTTTATTATGGTGCTCAGTGTAGCGCCGAAACACGCTTCCACATTCCCCGCATACTACCTTGCCGCTGAAGGGGTAAGTGCTGGTAATTCCGTTGGCATAATAATTGGTATTTCTGTTAAGCTGAGTATTCTTTTCTTCCCTACATGCTTTTACGCTATTAAATACGTCCTCCGTGACAATGGCAGGATAGAAGTCATTACCGATATATTTACAGTTGCTTAAGATTTTCCCGATGGAGCAGTGATTCCAGGAGGGTTTTCCGTTGGCATTCGGAATTTCCTGTTGAGTCAGGTCTTTGGCCATCTGCAGCAGGGATGTTCCTGCGATATAATCATTGAACATTTTTCGGATCAGGTCTGCCTTTTCAGGTAGGATGGTTACGGTTCCGTTGATGATTTTATAGCCGAAGGGCATATGCCTTTGCGCCATTAACTCACTTCCTCTCCAATCAGCTCTGTAAGCTCCAATCCGTTGATTAAGTGGAATGCAAGCGTTACTTTTGTTTTCACAATAATCTTTTCAACCATCAGAGAGAAGATAGTTTCATCGAAGCTCTC
>JAJYAS010000165.1 GCA_021779415.1 Bacillota bacterium | reverse complement strand
TAACAATTTGCTCCCATGGCTCCCATAGCTCGTCCCTCAATCACGAACATTCCCTCCCTTAGAATTTCTTCTCACTATCCAACAACATCGTTACCGGCCCATGGTTAATGAGGGCCACGTCCATCTCTGCTTGAAAGACCCCCGTTTCCACCTTGAGCCCACGCCTTCGGGTCTCCTCTACCACTTGTTCAAACAGGAGCTTTGCCTTTTCAGGCGGTGCAGCGGCGGAAAAACTGGGCCGTTTACCTTTACGACAATCGCCATAAAGAGTAAACTGAGAAACCATCAGGATTTCCCCGCCCACCTCCTGAACGGAACGGTTCATTTTTCCCTCTTCATCTTCAAAGATTCTCAAGCCCACAAGTTTATCAATCATCCAGGTTAAATCACCCGGTCCGTCCTCAGGTCCAACAGCCAACAGGATCAAGAGACCCATCGCTATTTCCCCCACAGTTTTTCCATCCACGGTGACTGAGGCGCGTTTCACGCGTTGAACCACACTGCGCATGTTACTTTCCTCCTGAATGAATCCGCTTGACCTCGGTAATATCTTTGATCTTTCGAATTTTATGCATTACCATTTTAAGCTGTTCAAGATTCCGAATTTCAACACGCAGTTGAATATGAGCAACATTATCTTTCCCAACTCGAGCATTAATACCCAGAATATGGGTGTGTGTATCTAGGACGATATTCATAACCTCCGTGACCAAGCGGGGCTTATCCATGCCATAGATTTGAATATCGACCGGATAGGTAGAATCCATCTGTTCAGCCCAGACGACCTCCACGACCCGCTCACGTTCTTCCAGTGAATGACTGAGGATATTGCTGCAATCTTGACGATGAATAGAAACCCCTCGGCCCCGGGTAATATAACCGATTATGGCATCTCCCGGTAAGGGATTACAACAACGTGAGAAACGCACCAGCACGTTATCAACCCCCTTGACCCGCACCCCATGGGAGGCCTTACCGTAACTTTGGGTCGGAGTTTTTCCCTCCGCTTGTTGAAGTGCCGCGAGTTGCAGTTTTTCCCGTTCTTCCTTTGATAATTCCTCACGCAAGCGCATTAAGACCTTATTGGGAGTCAGGACACCGTCCCCAATAGCGGCATATAAATCATCGATTCCAACAAAATTTTGGCTTTTGCCTATCGCTAAGAGACTTTCTGATTTCAGAGCAATTGCTGGGTCAAGCCCGAGTTTGCGAACCTCTCGTTCCAAACTTTCCCGTCCACGAACGATGTTATCCTCTCGCTGCTCTTTCTTGAACCACTGACGAATCCTGTTCTTGGCTTGCGACGTCTTAACAAAGGCCAACCAATCACGGCTGGGTCCTCCTCCTTGCTTTGAGGTAAGAATTTCAAGGATATCGCCGTTAGCCAATTTTGTCTCGAGGGGAACAATACGTCCGTTAATTTTCGCTCCAATGCAACGATGCCCTACATCCGTGTGAACACGGTAGGCAAAATCAACCGGACAGGAGTCTGCCGGCAGTTCGACGACATCCCCTTTAGGGGTAAACACAAAGACTGTATCGGCAAATAAGTCAATCTTTAAGGATTCCATAAATTCCCCGGCATCCCGAGAATCGTGTTGCCACTCCAGCAATTGACGCAGCCAAGAAAGTTTCTGTTCAAAGTTGATGCCTGCCGCTTTGTTAACACTCTCTTTATTGCCACCTTCTTTGCCATTGCTTTCTTTGTATTTCCAATGGGCAGCAATACCGTATTCTGAGGTTCGGTGCATTTCACAGGTCCGGATCTGTATCTCGAAAGGCTCCCCGTGCACTCCAATAAGGGTAGTATGGAGTGACTGATACATATTGGGTTTAGGCATGGCGATATAGTCTTTAAAACGACCGGGTATCGGCTTCCATAAAGTGTGGATAATACCCAAGGCCCCATAACAATCATTGACAGATTCTACAATCACTCGAATAGCCATCAAGTCGTAAATCTCGCTCAGCTCTTTGTGCTGAGTTGTCATTTTGCGATAAATGCTATAAAAATGCTTAGGTCGGCCAGCTATATCGGCATAAATTTCTACCTCTTTCAATTTGTCACTCATTTGTCCGATGACTTCATTGATATAGGCTTCTCGTTCTCGCCGTTTAAGGGCAATTCCTTCCACTAAGTCATAGTATTCCTGTGGCTTTAGGTAGCGAAACGAAAGATCTTCCAACTCCCATTTAATGCGAAAAATCCCCAGACGGTTCGCCAGAGGTGCAAATATCTCCAGGGTCTCCTGGGCAATTTCCTTTTGTTTTTGGACTGAATGATATTTCAATGTGCGCATATTATGTAGGCGATCGGCCAGCTTAATGAGAATAACGCGAATGTCCTTGGCCATGGCCAAGAACATTTTGCGCAAATTCTCCACTTGTTGCTCCACTTTACTCTTGTACTCAATCCGTCCGAGCTTGGTCACGCCATCGACAAGCAAGGCGACTTCTGGACCGAACTCCTTCTCAATATCCGCAAGAGTATACTGCGTGTCTTCCACGACATCATGAAGTAGGGCAGCCGCTATCGTGGCCTCATCCATTTCTAATTCAGCTAAAATCTGCGCGACTTCTAAGGGATGCAAAATATAATCTTCCCCAGAATTGCGAAGTTGATTGCGATGTGCCACTTCAGCAAACCGGTAGGCCTTGTCCACAATAGCGAGACGTGCCTGTGGGGACGTCTTTTGCAGTTTTATCATTAACTCTGCGAAGGACATTGGAAGCTCCTCTCATCTGCGATATAACGCACGATCGATCACTTTTATCGAACGAAGCTGCAGCACTCTAATACTCGACCAATGAAAACACCGGAAACTCGGCTAGTTTTTCCCGACCATTCAGGAACGCCAACTCGATTAAAAAGCCCATCCCCACCATATCTGCCCCAATTTTTTTCATCAAATTTGCAGTCGCCAGCATCGTTCCACCCGTTGCCAATAAATCATCAACTACAACCACGCGCTCACCAGGATTTATCGCATCCGCATGAACTTCTAACGTGTCAAAACCATATTCTAAAGCGTAAGTTTCACGGATCGTTTTGGCAGGCAACTTGCCCGGTTTTCGAACCGGAACAAAACCGATTCCTAAGGCATAGGCAACTGGGGCACCCAATAAAAAACCACGTGCTTCAGGTCCGACAATCACCTCTGGTTGCCAGGGTCTAATTTTTTCTACCATAGCATCAATGGCAGCTCGGTACATTTCGCCGTTCTTGAGCAGGGTCGTAATATCCTTGTACGAAATCCCATCCTTAGGAAAATCAGCAATTACCCGAATGTGCTCCCTAAAATCCATGATGTCTCCACCCTTCTTATATTCCTGCCAATTTGAACCATTTTTATTCAATGGTGACCGTTAAGAGTTCGCGCTGAAACTTCCCTGCACGTTCAAACCGCTCTTTCCCACTCCGATAGCGTAAAGAGGACTCGAGATCTAACTTTCTCTGCGTCGGAACCCAGGCCAGCACAACCTCTTCAGTCCCTCCAAGACAGCGAATGAGCCCTAATTCTTCGAAAATCTTAAGGGCCCTTCGTTCCATGCGTGAAATTTTGGGGTCCCCCCCAAAGTGAAACGGATTACCCTCTTTTGATTTTGCAGACAGCACCCGATAAATCTGGACAAGTTCTTCGCGCCCTAAGGATTCACACCGCTCACGAACCCTTTCTTCAAGAGGACTTTCAAATCCTGCCAAGGCAATGCGGTAGACTCCCAATTGACGGAGTTTTTCCACCCCTTCTCTAAAATCCTCTTCTGTAAGCGGGAGGCCTTGAATTAAACCCAAGCCTTCCTTCTCTTCCCCAACCGAGTTCCATCGTGAGAGGCTTGGCTCGTACCCTGTCGTGTCCCAAACCCAAATTTGAGCTTCAACACCGTGTAGAGGCCACTCTGCGCGCTTTAATTTGCGCCAGTCCAGCCACTCAATCTGCGATTCTTCCAGAGTAACTGCAATTTCCGAACAAGAGTCCTCCCCTTCTAAAGAGATCAAGTTCTCCCGCCAATCCGCTTCAGCTTGGACATCCTTAATCATTAATTGGACGTCCTCACGCCCTCGAAATGTATTCCAATCTAAGCTAAATGCAACATCCAATCTTGTAGCGCAGTTCAACTCATTTAAACGTTCTCCGAGGCGAAAAGCAATTCCTTCCTGCTCTCCCTGCTCTCCGAAACGAAATTTTATATGACTCTTTTCTTTGCCCACCGCACTGACCGAATGGACTGGAATCCCTTGGCAAGCCAAAATTGGCCCAGGGTTGCCAAAACCGAACGGAGCCATTTGTTCAAGGTCATGGAGCAGTGCCCCTGAAACTGCCTCTAAAGAAATTCGACGATCAATTTTTAGAAATTCTTTAAATAGAGTTTCCCCGAAGACGGCTGCTTCCAGATTTAGCCCTTCTCTAAGTTGCCGAATATGTTCTGTGGGAAGGGAAAATCCTGCAGCTTGCCGATGTCCTCCGAACTTTGTTAAAAGATGTGCTTGAGTGTTCAACTGCTCTAGGACAGGATAACCTGCAATCCCACGAGCCGAGCCCTTCGCCTCTTCCCCTTCTTCAGCAATTAGGAAAACTGGCCGATAATAACGCTCGACTAAACGAGAGGCCACAATCCCAATGACCCCATGGTGCCAATGAGGTGCTGAAAGCACAATAACTGTCGGGATAGGTTCACGCTCAAGTAGCGAAATCGCTTCAGCCAAAATCTCTTTCTCAGTTTCTTGGCGCACTTGGTTTTCCCGTGTTAATGAACGGGCCAGTTCCTTTGCGCGCTCCGGATCCACCGTCAAGAGAAGTTCCAAGCCCGCTCGGGCACTATCCATACGTCCGGCTGCATTAATGCGCGGGGCGACCATAAAGCCAATTTGACCTGCTTTCAAAGGTTTATCCTTCAGCCCGCACTCTTCGAGAAGCGCTTCTAACCCAGTATGAAGAGTCTTTTCCATCTGGAGAAGACCATAATGGACAAAAATTCGATTTTCTCCGACCAAAGGGACTAAATCTGCAATGGTCCCTAAGGCCACCAAATCCAATAATTCAAGTTCTGAGTGTATGCCCACATCTCCAGTTCCCAACGATTGTAATAAGGCTTGGGCTAATTTAAAGGCCACGCCAACTCCTGCCAAATCGCAAAATGGATACCCTGAATTCTCAAGCTTTGGATTTAAGATCGCCAAAGCCGCTGGTAAAACCTCGGGCGGTTCATGGTGATCTGTGACAATAACATCGATCCCCAGTGTTCGGGCAAGATCCACCTCTGAGACTGCTGTGACCCCGCAGTCAACTGTAATAAGAACCTTCACTCCTGCCTTAGCGGCACGTTCAATGGCTCCAGAATGTAAACCATACCCTTCATCTTGGCGATTAGGAATATAGGCTACCGCTTGGAAACCTAGGTCTCTGAGAACTTTATATAACAGCGTGGTACTTGTCACCCCGTCCACGTCGTAATCTCCATAGACGAGGACCTTTTCTTTGCGCTCGAGCGCCAAAGACAATCGCTCGATGGCTTTCGACATGTCGTATAAACAAAACGGAGAGAACATATTCAAGAGTGTTGGGCGCAGAAACTCGATAGCTTCTTCAGGCCGGCGAAATCCCCTTTGAGCTAAAATTTCCGCGACGACCGGAGAAATCCCCAGAAAATCGTGGAGTGTTTCTGATGCTGTTCCGAATGATTGCTGCATTGACCATATTCGTTTCAAGTTATACTCCCCCAGACTTTCATTATAAGGCAGAGCGAAAACTGCAGCAACCATTACTTATTATTCATTATCGTTATCCGGCTTCTGACCTCCGACCTCGGTCTTTACTTGGCAGCGCTGACAGGAAGAAGCTAGCCCCTCCTCACCTGGACATTCCACATCTCTACTGCTACAAGGTTCAGCGTGAATTAAGACATGAGTTCCCTGCAATTTTTCGTTAATTTCCTGCTCAATCGTGTCACACAGTTCATGCACGTCAACGACGGGAGTATACTTAGCAACGACTAGATGTAAATCGACATGCCTTTCTGCTCCAGCCTTCCGAGTCCGCAGTTTATGGAATTCAACAAATTCGTCCGCATGAAGTTGGAGGACTTGGGCAATAATTTCACGTTCTTCATCTGGTAAGCTGACATCAACCAATGGAGAAAAGGCCTCCTTGGTCAGATCAAAAGAGGCTTTAATAATCATTGACGCGACGACGAAGGCAATGATTGGATCAAGGATAGTCCAACCCGTGATCTTAATCAAGAGAAGACCGCAAAACACACCCACAGACGTATATACGTCTGTCCGCAAATGCAACGCATCTGCTTCAAGTGCCACAGAATCCGTTCGTTTCGCCACTCTCATAAGTCGAGTCGATACAACCAAGTTGAGAATCGCAGAAGCTCCCATGATGACCAAGCCTAATCTCAGATCCCCGACATCTCCCCCAGCACCCTTCAAGATCTGCTGGACTTTATGAACCGCTTCAGAAATAATCATTAGGGCGGCGACGAATATCAAAACGGCCTCAACTGTGCCGGAAACATTTTCTATTTTCCCATGTCCGTAGGCATGACGTGAATCTGCAGGTTTTCCCGACTGCTTCACTGCAAAAAGCGCGATAAAGGCCGCCACGAGGTCGATACCAGAATGAATTCCCTCTGACAAGATACTAACCGAGCCACTAGCCAACCCAATCATGATTTTAGATAGCGTTAAGAAAGTATTTGAAGCGACAGATAATGACGCCACTTGCGTTTTCTCATCCACGATTTCCCCCCCACTTCCATGAAACTATTTACTTAAGTACACAAAAATAGGACTCCTTAGAAAAAAGGAAGTCCCGCGGATTCCTCCGCTGCCTCAATACAATGAAGCCCAGCTATTCTGCCTGACATGATAGTTTATGTATAAGATACCAAATACTGCACCCTATTGCAAGACTTTTTTGTTTTTGTTAGAGTGTCAAGATATTTCCACAAATAACCCCTATGAGTCCTAGGATTAGACGTAAAATTGTAGGTACCATCCCCCATAAAACCTGGCTTTTTTTATTTTTAGGAAGAATTCCGGTTCCAACTACCAAAGCCCATAAGACTATGGCCACAATGGGCGTTATAAAGGCTCCGAAGAAAACTAGACTAATCAATCCTCCGACCAAACCATGCACGAACTGACTCTTATTGGCGACCCTCCCTACAATAAGCAGAAGGACAATCCCAATCGCCCCTCCACCAAGGAGAATAATCTCCCAATTCCAAAATTGAGTTGCATCATGGAAAAGAATATTAATTCC
>JAJYAS010000164.1 GCA_021779415.1 Bacillota bacterium | reverse complement strand
CAGCCTCCCCCATAAGCGGACGTTTACCTTTGTCCCTGTCCCCTCCACACCCGAAGACTGTAATTAGCATGCCTTTGGTAAAATCTCGAGCGGTTCGCACCACATTGACTAAACCATCAGGCGTATGTGCATAATCCACAATGACTTGGAAGGGCTGACCAAGACGAACACTCTCAAAGCGACCCGGAACTCCAGGGATCTCTGTCAGGGCCTCCGCAACAGTCCCCTTATCATATCCCCGTTCAATCCCCCAGGCAAAAGCAGCCAAAGCATTATACACACTGAAAATCCCCGGTGTCGCATACCAGATCTGCTGAAGCTCATCTCGGAAACGCACCCGAAAACGAACTCCCTCAGTGGTCACTTCAACGTTCTCAGCCCGATAATCTACTGAATTGTTAATCCCATAACTCACAACCGGAGCAGCTGAAACTTGACTTAGTTTAGAAAAGACGGGATCATCTCCATTTAGGATGCTAATCTTCGGTTGTATTTTCCCTTTGAGATTGGAAAACAAACGAGATTTAGCGTTAAGATACTCCTCCATTGTCTTATGATAATCCAAATGATCTTGTGTCAAATTCGTAAAAATCCCGCCAACGAATTCGCACCCTGCAACCCGTCCAAGATCCAAGGCATGGGATGACACTTCCATCACCGCCAGATTTACCCCTTCCGCAACCATCTCCCCTAAAAGCTTTTGAACATCAATCGCTTCGGGTGTTGTCCTTTCCCCCGGAATTTCCCGTCCATCGATCCGAGAACCAAGCGTTCCGATTAATCCAACTTTCTTACCGTGCTTTGCTGCTATTTTCTCGATAAGATACGTAATCGTCGTCTTCCCGTTCGTCCCCGTCACCCCGACTAACTCCAAGTGTTCACTCGGGCGATCATACACAACTGAAGCTAAAAGCCCCATTACTTGACGCACATTAGAGACCAAAACTTGCGGAACATCGAGAGGCAAAAACCTCTCGACAACTAATGCTACAGCCCCAGAGGCAATGGCTGCTACCGCAAAATCATGGCCGTCCACCTGAAAGCCGGGAACACAAACATAGAGGTCGCCCGGTTGGACTTGCCGTGAATCCATTGACATCCCCCGCACGATGACTTGAATGTCCCCAGATGAGGAGATAATCTCGATTCCTTCCAAAATTTCTGACAGTGATTTCGCTGTGGGCATTCCTAACCCTTCCCTTCCCATGTTTTCCTAGGTTTACGCCTTAATAACAGCCAACTTAGAGATATTATAGACAATTTGCTTCTCTAGCAGACCTTGAGAGATCCATCAACGTCCAAGTGAGCTGGCGGAGATGGGTACACGCCCTCTGAAATCGTTAATCGCTTCAATATCTTCATCTTCATCCTCCCACCAATGAGCGAGCGTCGGGGTGGATGCATCCTTTCCCAAATAGATAAGAACATTCGATCCAGCCTCAACTTGTGCATCCCCATGCGGGATTTGATCGAGAACCATTTCACCTTGACCTTCCGTCATTGCCTTAAATCCGGCCCCCGTCAAAGCCTTTTCTGCCTCAGATAAAGGTAAACCTAAGACAGAAGGGACAGTAGCCGCCTTCTTAATCGGTGGAAATTCAAGGCCGGGCATAGGTTTTCCAGGCGTCAGCGGTGCCTGGGTATCCGGTTTTACGCCGAGATATCTTAAGGAATCAAGCATGACAGTCTGAACCACAGGGGCTGCGACAACCCCTCCATAAAACGGAACACCATCGATCACAGCCAATATGGCTAACCGAGGGTTATCCGCAGGGGCAAAAGCCACAAATGAAGCTACATATTCCCCTTGAATATACCCTCCATTTGCTACTTTTTGCGCCGTCCCTGTTTTTCCTGCCACACGATATCCGGGAAGAAAAGACCGTCGCCCGGTGCCGTTCGTCACAACAGATTCAAGGATTTCCCGTTCTAACTTTGAAGTATCCTCACTTATAACACGTCGAATTTCTTCCTTTTTGAAAGGCGTAACAACTCGCCCGCTAGGACCGACAATTTCCTTCACCAATTGTGGTTTCATTAATGTTCCGCCATTGGCCACTGCCGAAACTGCCGTTAAAAGTTGAATTGGAGTGACGTTATTCGTTTGCCCGATTGACATCGTCGCCAAATCCAGCGCAGTAGCCTTCTTCTTATTCGCCAAAATACCGAGCGCTTCGCCGGACATCTCAATCCCTGTCTTCTGTCCAAAACCAAAATCCCGAAGGTATTTATAGAAAGCGTCCATACCGAGACGCTGCCCCATTTCAACAAAACCCGGGTTGCAAGAATTCTCAGCCACTTGAACAAACGTTTGATCGCCATGTCCTCCAGCCTTCCAGCAACGCACATTTTTCCCTAAAACGGTATAAGCCCCTTTATCAAAAAAGTGCTCCGTCGGTTTAATCTTCTTTTCCTCAAGAGCGGCTGCCAAGGTAATAATCTTAAACGTTGACCCCGGTTCATACCCATTCTGAATCGCAATATTTCGCCTGGTGCTTTGATCCGCTTCCTGATAGTGATTCGGATCAAAGCTCGGTGCTGAAGCTAAAGCAAGCATCTCCCCCGTACTTGGATCCATCACCAAAATAGAGGCATTCTTAGGCACCTGACCATTCATGTTTGTACCCTGTCCAGACATCAGTTTTTGCAATTCCCGTTCCGCAAAAGACTGGATATTCTTGTCGATGGTTAAGCGCACAGTATTTCCTTGTTTCGGCGCTAAGTACTGATGCTCAGCCTGTGGCAGAGGAATTCCATTGGCACCAAATTCTTGAAGAATACTGCCTGGAATCCCTTTTAAGGCCGTTTCTCTGGTTAACTCTATTCCTTCTAGGCCTTGATTGTCAATCCCCGCAAAACCGATGATATGCGACGCAAGGGTGCCCATTGGATAATACCGTTGGCTGTCCTCCGTTGTTCCTATTCCAGGTAGCGCTAACGCCCGCACCTGCGCTGCCACTTCCGGTTTAACACGCTTTTGAACATATTCCAAGGCCGTACGTTTCGTGATATGTGCTTCAATCTCCGCTGCAGTTTCTCCTAAAAGCGGGGATAACGTCAAGGCCATCTCTTTGGCTCTGCCCGACTGCCGAACTTCTGCTGGAATGGCATACACTGTTTCACTACTAACGCTCATGGCTAAGACGTTCCCTTGCCGATCCTCGATATTTCCACGTTTAGGTGCAACCGGCACACCCCGAAAGTGGGAATCATCCGCCTTTTTGCGCAAATCAGCCCCTTGACTTAATTGCACAAAACCTAATCGTACAATCAGGACGACTAAAAAAATACTCACACATAAAAAAAGAAAAGCGATTCGTTTACGCATGACAACAAAAGGACTCACAAGTCCTCACCCCCACTTTCTGGGGGTCTCCGCGTACCCAAAGCGCCATTCTCTTAACGTTGTGTAGATGCAAAAAAGCTTGTAAATAACTGTGAAAATTGATGAAGTGCTGTGGGTTTAGCCTCGTTGGCTTGCGTGGCAACTTGGGTTGACGGAGCCCCCTTTTGATTCTTGACTGCAGGCACAGCACCTGCCACATACACGATCCCCGCAGGTTTTTCCATGCCCATCGATAATGCTGCACTCTCAATTCGACTCACGGCACGAAGTTTGTCTGCCTCCATTTGAAGAAGATCATTTTGCGCCTTTATCGTAGCTATATCCTTCTCCAAGGAGCGAACTTGTGCACCCTTGACAACTGTCAACTGAATCGTTTCTACCCCAATTGCACCCGTCATCCCGACAATAAAGGCCAATGCTAAGATGCTTTTCCCTTTGGCAAACTGTTTCCCTTTCCTTGTGGGCCGTGGGATTCTTGCAACGGGGTTCTGTGTTAATGATTCTTGCCAATCAATCTTTTCCTGCGCCACTACCAAGGGTATTCCTCCTCCTTTTCATTTAGACGTTAAATTTTCTCGGCAACCCGCAATTTTGCACTTCTGGAACGGGGATTATGCTCAACTTCCATTTCAGACGGGAGAATAGGTTTTCGAGTTAGTATTTTGGCCATAGCCTTGGCCCCACAACGGCAGATCGGTAATTCTGGTGGGCATGTACAGCGACCAAGCCAGGACTTCATTCTGTCTTTCACAATGCGATCTTCTAACGAGTGGAAGGTAATAACACCGATTCTCCCCCCCTGATCCAAACAACGCAATGCCTGATCGAGTACTCGATCTAAAACCCCTAATTCATCATTCACCGCGATCCGAATGGCCTGAAAAGTACGTTTAGCAGGATGAGGCCCCTCGCGCCGGGCTGCTGCCGGTACCGCCGCTTTGATCACCTCAACCAGTTCACCCGTTGTTTCCAGTGGCCGCTCATTGCGTGTTCGCACGATGAATTGCGCAATCCGTTTGGACCATTTCTCTTCCCCATATTTCCAAATCACCTGGGCCAATTTTTCTTCGCTCCACGTGTTCACAATTTCTCGTGCATTCAATGAACCGGAAGGATCCATGCGCATGTCCAAGGGAGCATCCTGCATATAACTAAAACCGCGTTCGGCTTCGTCTAATTGAGGGGATGAGACCCCCAAATCAAACAAAATGCCATTCACAGGTAGTAACTTTAACTCTTGTAAAGTTTCCTCCAGAAATTCGAAATTGCGATTAACTAAGGTTATTCGATCATCCAAGCCAAAGATCTCCTCCGCATGACGAATTGCTTGGCTATCTTGATCAAAACCAATCAATTTACCTGGGGCTTCGAGTTTTTCTAAGATCCTTTGGCTATGTCCTGCCCCGCCTAGGGTACAATCCACATATTTACCCGTCGGGGTTATAACGACCGCATCGACAGTCTCTTGTAGTAAAACAGTGACATGTTGAAAATCCAAGTGAATCCGTTCCTTTCTATATTCCGAGCTGAACCAAGGATTCGGCAGCACTAGCATAAGCGTTTTCTGCTTGCTGACTGTATTCTGTCCAAAGTGTCTCGCTCCAAATCTCAACCCGGCTTGACACTCCAACCAGCACCAGATCCTTCTCTAACTGGGCATAGTCACGCAAATTAGCCGGCAATAGAATCCTTCCCTGCTTATCCAATTCGCATTCGGTCGCCCCAGAAAAAAAGAAACGGACAAAAGAACGAACTTCAGGTTGAGTGAACGGCAAATCGCGCAGTTTCTGTTCTAAGGAGTTCCATTCCCCGAGAGGGTATACAAACAGACAGTGATCTAAGCCTTTGGTCACAATAAATTGTTTTCCTAAGGCCTCTCGGAATTTGGCAGGAATAATCAACCGACCCTTGCCATCAATTGTATGTATGTATTCTCCCATGAACATTGTAGTTCACCCCACCGTTGTGGCATCTCGCCCCACTTCGCCCCACATTACCCCACTACTTCTCCATTCAGCAAGATTATCCTGCTAAAAAATAATCAATTTCAAAATAAAATACAAAAATAGGTAGAAGGTCCTACTCGAAAGACCAAAAGTCTGACAAATCAGGTCGGGAAGACGAGGGGCGAGAGGGGCAGACAGGGGACGGTTCTTATGTCTAACTTCGTTAGACATAAGAACCGTCCCCTTGTCTGCTCTCCCTTGCTCCCGCCTTCCTTTCCCAGCTCTTTTTTTCTCCGCTTATGCTAAATGCAGTGGTTTAGCGTCAATGCCATGGGCGGCTTCCATGATCGTCTCGGGCAAGGTCGGATGCGCATGTATCGTCCGCGCAACCTCCTCAGCCTTGAGTCCCTTTTCCACTGCAATTACTAATTCTGCTATCAAACTACTGGCTTGGGGGCCCATAATACTCGCACCTACGACAACACCCTCTTGATCAGCCAAGATCTTTACCAAACCAATGCTCTCCCCTAGGGCTAAAGCCTTACCATTGGCCGAAAACGGGAATTTGCTCACACGGTAGACCTTCCCAGAAGCCTTGAGTTCCTGTTCTGTATACCCAACCATTGCAATCTCTGGATGAGTAAAAATGGCACTCGGTATAGCCTTGTAGCTCATGGTCACCGAACAGCCCGCGATATGTTCCGCCACAACGATCCCTTCCGCAGAAGCCACATGAGCTAACATAATCCCCCCAACAACATCTCCTATCGCATAAACGTGGGGAAAATTAGTCTGCATTTGCGCGTTCACCTTAATGGCCCCTTTTTCTGTTTCTAGGCCTAGCTTATCAATATCGATTCCCTGTAAGTTAGGCCTTCGTCCGATGGAAAGAAGAACACGGTCAGCGGGAATTTCTCGTACCCCTTTAGCATCTTCAACTTGGACAATGAGACTTTCCCCCGCTTGACGGATCTCTTTAACGGCAGTCTTCGTCGAAATCTCCATCCCACTGCGTTTTAACAAAGGAGTTAACCGTTTAGGAATTTCCTCATCGAGAGTCGGCAACAAAGTTGGCAACATCTCTACCACGCTAACCTGAACACCAAACGCTTCATATATGGAAGCGAATTCCAAGCCAATAACTCCTCCTCCAATCACGACCAGTCGCTTTGGCAATTCTCGTTCTTCGAGTAGTTCTTCACTAGTCACAACTCCTGGAAGATCTGCACCCGGTATCGGAATACGTGCGGGCGTAGATCCTGTTGCCAAGACTACATTCTCAACTTGGATATGTTCAACACCGTTTTCCGTGGTCACTGAAATCTGCCCAGCTTCTTTAAATTCTCCCCAGCCTTTGATGACGGACACATTTGCCGCTTTCATCAACTTCTCAACTCCACCAACGAGTCCATTAACAACTTGATCCTTTCGGGCAATCACCGCAGCATAATCCACATGCTTTTCACCCACAAACAAACCGAATTCCTCAGCACGCCCCATTTCACGCCATAAATCGGCGCTTTTCACTAATGCTTTGGTAGGGATACACCCCCTATTGAGACAAGTACCACCCAGCCGTTCACCCTCAATAATTACGACTGATAAGCCCAGTTGAGCGGCCCTTAATGCGCAAACGTATCCTCCAGGCCCCCCGCCCAAAATACCGACCTGATAATTCACTCTACCTCTCTCCTTCCATTCCCTCTCCATTATTTCGACTATTGTTAACCTTTTCCTGCTTAACTTATCCGTTCCTTGCACTTTCAAAATCATGGTACACCATACGCTTCCATCATCCAATAGTATATCCATTTCGGCGAATCAATACTGCAAATCCCTCATGGCCTCAAGCAAAAGAGAAACCTAAACCCTGAGTATCAGCTCAGAATTTAGGCTTTTCAATGATTATACTGCAGAACACAAAGGTAACATATTAACCATAATGCTCTTCAGTAGATACTCCGGGAATCAATAAGATTTGTCCTGGATAAATAAGATCGGGGTTACGCAAGTTATTTGCAAGAATAATAGCCTGCATTGTC
>JAJYAS010000163.1 GCA_021779415.1 Bacillota bacterium | reverse complement strand
TGAAGGAGCCTTTACTGGCGCCATTAAAGGGGGTAAGCTCGGAAAATTTGAGCTTGCTGATGGAGGAACCTTGTTTCTGGACGAAATTGGAGATATGGAGATGGCCATGCAAGCCAAGTTATTGCGTGTTATCCAAGAACGAGAAATTGAACGCTTAGGAAGCAGCAAAGCTCGTAAAGTAGACGTACGATTAGTGGCCGCGACCAATCGTGATCTCGAAGCCATGATTCTGGAAAAACAATTCCGCGAAGACCTTTATTACCGTATAAACGTAGTGACACTAACTATTCCGCCGCTACGTGATAGAATGGATGACGTCGAAGGTTTAATTGAAACCTTCTTAAAGAAATTTAACCATCAGTTTGCGAAATCAGTCACTGAACTATCCTCAGAATCTAAGAATGTTCTGATGAACCATCTCTGGCCAGGCAATATTCGCGAACTTGAAAACGTCATTGAGAGGGCTTTCAATATGATAGACGGTTCTGAAATTCAGCTTAAACACTTGCCGAACTATTTGCAAATCTTAGCAGGCCATGAAACGCGCCCGTTTGTCGGAGGGGCGTTAGAAAATATTCTTAATAGAGTGGAAAAAGAGGCTCTTATCTATGCGCTTGAAAATGCTAATGGAAATAAAGTTCAAGCAGCGAAAACGCTCGGTTTATCACGGGCTGGGTTATACAAGAAACTGATTAAGCATGAACTACATTAAACGCCAAAGTATTAGTTAATAGTTAAGGTTGTATGTGTAGGAATGTCCAATTATTATTATTCTAATTTTAGCCAACTGATGTGAATCAGTTGGTTTTTTATTTCTCTAAGAACTTTAGAAAATCCGGAACAAAAAGCACTACATCTGAATAGATTGAGGATGCAGACGCTTTAACTATGAAAGGAGAGTTCTACATGTCCAACGCACATATCAAAAAAATGTTTCCTGGCGCAGTTACTTCGCAGGGTTTCTTCTCATTCTATCATTACATGATTCAACAAAATGCCGAACATATCTTTGTCATTAAAGGTGGTCCAGGTGTGGGCAAGTCAACACTTATGAAAAAAATTGCTCAATCCATGTTAGAACGGGGGTACGATATCGAATACCATTGTTGTTCCTCAGACAACGGTTCTATTGATGGAGTCGTTATTCCAAAGCTAAATATCGGGCTAATGGATGGAACATCTCCACATATTGTAGACCCAAAAAATCCAGGTGCAGTGGATGAAATTATTAATCTCGGTGAGTATTGGGACGAAGCCATGCTAAAACGATCTAGAAAACAGATTGTTGACTGTAATTTAAAAGTCAGTAGCTATTTCCAAAGGGCATATTTTGCCTTAAGAGAGGCCAAGATTGCATTAGAAGAATGGAAATATTATGTAAGATCTTTTCAGGATTGGAGCAAAATTAATCAGCTGACCTTGAAAATTGAAAGGGAAATTTTCAGAATACCCCCTAAAGGTCATGCAAATGAACGTCATTTGTTCGCTTGGGGTCATACTCCTCAAGGAAAAACAGAGTTCATAGATACACTACTGAATGGGACAGACACGCTTTACGTACTTAAAGGTCAACCTGGGACTGGAAAATCGACCTTCCTTTCTAGAATTGCTGAGCGTGCTTTAACTTACAACTTGGGCGTTGAGTATTATCACAATACACTTGATCCTGAGCGTTTAGATCTAGTCATCCTTCCAGATCTAAGAGTTGCATTTGTCATTAACGCTGAACCCTATGCCTATACTCCTAATTTTGATGGTAAACTAATTAGTCTTGATTTTGAAGAAAGCCTCAATACGCCACTACTCGACGAAAATTGTGGCAACGAGATCCGAGATTGTCAAGTTCGGGTTAACCAACATATAACACGAGCACTTGGGCATTCTAAAAAAGCGAAACAAACCCATGATCTAATGGAACTTTATTATATTCCGGCTATGAATTTCTTAGAGATTGAAAACAAGTTCAATTCAGTACTAAAAAGGATCTTAGCATTCGTTGATGAACAGGCTATCGCAGTTGTGACAAATTCTTCGTCTAAAGTTTGACCTAATGTAATCTCTAATTAATACGCTGATTCATCTTTAACTTGTAGAGCGATGCTTTGCAAGTTTTCCCCCTTTTTAGGGAACTATAAACTCGTAATGCAAAAAATTTGTGTAAGTAAACATTTTTTCGGCAGGAATTTGTTTATACGCACAGAATTATGTTATTATAAGCATTGTTAAATGCATTGTCCGGAGTATAGTCCGGATTATTAAAAGGAGGTTACTAAATTGAGTTTACGAGTAGCTATTAACGGGTTTGGTAGAATTGGCCGACTTACCTTGCGTGCAGCGTTAAATCAATCTCTTCCCTTTGAAGTGGTTGCCATTAATGATTTGGGGAGTCCGGATTTATTGGCTCATTTATTCAAGTATGATTCAGTACACGGCATACTGCCTAATAACGTGGAAATTGACGGCCGTACTATGATTATTGATGGGAAACGAATTGAAATTTTAGCAGAAAGGAATCCTTTGGATTTGCCTTGGAGTAAACTCGGGGTAGATCTTGTAATCGAGTCAACTGGTCGTTTCACGAAGCGTGACGCCGCTGCACAACATCTTACCGCAGGAGCCAAAAAGGTTGTCATCTCCGCTCCGGCTAAAAATGAAGATATCACCATTGTCATGGGGGTTAACGACGATAAATATGATCCGTCAAAACACCACGTTATTTCTAATGCGTCCTGTACAACGAACTGCCTCGCTCCTGTAGCTAAGGTATTACTAGACGCTTTTGGGATTGAACAAGGAATGATGACAACGACCCACTCGGTCACGAATGATCAACGCATTTTGGATCTTGAACATTCAGACTGGCGTAGATCAAGGGCAGCTTATCAATCCATGATTCCGACAACAACGGGCGCAGCTAAAGCCGTCACCTTAGTCATACCAGAATTAGAAGGGAAAATGAATGGACTTGCTGTCAGGGTCCCTACGCCAAATGTATCCTTGGTTGATTTCGTAGCAAATTTAAGCAAACCAACAACCAAAGAAGAAGTTAATAACACGTTACGCCAGGCCGCAGATGGAAAATTAAAAGGCTATCTCGAATTTACAGAATTGCCGCTCGTGTCTCACGATTTTAATGGTAACCCAGCCAGTTCTATTGTGGACGGACTATCGACTATGATGCTCGGTGATCGCATGGTCAAAGTATTGGCATGGTATGATAATGAATGGGGCTACTCAAATCGGATTTTAGATTTAGTGAAGCTTATTGTAACGAAGGGCTTGTAGGCTAGGAGGTAATGCACTATGAGAAGGACTAAAATTGTTTGTACAATTGGCCCGGCAAGTGAGTCTAACGAAAAGGTTCAATCTCTTCTGGCAGCAGGTATGGATGTTGCGCGACTGAATTTTTCACACGGTACTCACGAGGAACATGGTCGTAGAATTGCTGTACTAAAAGAGGAAGCTAATAAAGTTGGGAAGCATCTGGGGATTCTTCTCGATACTAAAGGGCCGGAAGTACGTACAGGAATGGTTCCTGAAGAGGGCATTACTCTTGTAAACGGTACAGAATTTAGTCTAGACACAACTCTCGACCTTGGCAATCAACTTCGGGTTGGAATTACGTATTCTAATTTGTGGAAGAGAGTCAATCTGGGCACGCATATTCTAATCGATGATGGTCAAATAGATTTAGAAGTGACATCTGTAGATAATGGAACGATTCGAACGATCATTCGAAATGGCGGAATCCTTAAGTCTCAAAAAGGAGTCAATGTACCAGGTGCTCTGATCGACTTACCCGCTGTGACAGAAAAAGATATAGAGGATATTCGCTTTGGCATTTCTCAAGGAATCGACTTTATAGCAGCTTCTTTTACGCGTAAGGCTGCAGATGTACTAGCTGTGCGTCGGGTTGTTGAAGAAATGGGAGCCGATGTCCACATTATTGCCAAAATTGAAAGCCAAGAAGGACTGACTAATTTAGACGCCATACTTGAGGTCGCTGATGGTCTTATGGTTGCGCGCGGTGACCTTGGGGTTGAAATTCCAGTTGAAGAGGTTCCTATTCAACAAAAAGAAATGATTCGAAAGTGTAATGTATTGGGCAAACCCGTTATTGTCGCAACACAAATGCTGGATTCGATGATCCGACAACCTCGGCCGACCCGAGCGGAGGCAAGTGATGTTGCCAATGCGATCTGGGATGGATCGGATGCCATTATGTTATCGGGTGAAACAGCCGCAGGCCTTTTTCCGGTTGAAGCCGTGCGCATCATGGATAGGATTGCCCAAAGGACTGAAAAAAACTATCTTAAGAATCAAGCGACCCGACATGCTCAGCTTAACGTAGCCGAAGCAATTAGTTTTGCCAGTTATACAATAGCTAAAGATCTCGAAGCTGCTGCAATTCTCACCCCTACGCATTCAGGTTTGACCTCACGGATGATTTCTAAGTATCGACCAATTGCCTTGATCGTTGCCGCAACTCCTTTTGCTTCCACAGCTAGGAAGTTATCTCTGCAATGGGGTGTACAACCCCTTCTTGTCCCGCAAAGTTCAGGAACAGATCAAATGTTATCTGTTGCAGTCAATACCTCCTTAAATCAAAACTATATACATGCGGGTGATGTGGTGGTCATCACAGCGGGCGTTCCCATTGGTAAGGTTGGCTCCACCAATATGATCAAGGTTCAAATCATGGGAAATATTTTAGCTAAAGGGATTGGCATTGGGCGCAAATCTTATTCTGGCATTGCACGAAAAGTTCAAAGTCCTGAGAAAGATGCGTTTAATGATGGAGATATTCTCATTGCGGAGAGAACCGATGCGAACTTTGTACCTCTTATTGCGCGAGCAGGTGCGTTAGTTGTCGAAGAGGGTGGTTTAACCTCACACGCGGCTATCGCCGCTCTGCAATATGGGATTCCTGCGATCGTTGGTGCTCAAGAAGCTGTTTCCAAGGTATCGACTGGCCATACTTTGACGGTTGATGCCCTGACCGGTGTCATGTATGAGGGATCGATAAGTATTCTCTAGAAATAACGAAAGGAGGGAGATCGTGAGTTCTGAAAGGCAAGATGAGATTCAGGGCTTACTCCAAGAACATGGGAACTTAACCGTGACAGAATTAGCGCAACGGTTTAAGGTATCTGAAATGACAATTCGGCGTGATCTCAAGAATCTTGCTGCGTTTGGATTAATTCAACGCGAACATGGACGGGCGATTTACCCTCCTGCAACGCCTACGGATACGTTGATAATGATGAGTATGGGTGAGGCTGAACGTGAAAAGGCCAGAATTGGCCATTTAGCAGCAACTTTAATCTCTGAAGGAGACACCATAATTTTAGATGCAGGGACTACGACCCTTGCGGTAGCACAAGCTTTGACTACAAAATGCACTGTGATTACCAATTCTATCCCAATTGCCAGCGTCCTTGGTAATCGAGATGAAATTTCACTTCTGATGACCGGGGGAGAAGTGCGACGTGATACCTTTGCACTTGTCGGACCGATGACACGATCCGCTTTTACAGGTTTTAATGCAGACAGATTGTTTTTAGGAGCTACTGGGGTGAGTCTTGAACGTGGCTTGTCAACCGCCAACATGTTAGAATCCGAAGTTAAACAAGCCATGCTCGAAGTAGCCAAAGAAGTTATCTTAGTTGCCCACAGTGCTAAGATAGGTCAAGTTTGTTTTCACACCTTTGCTTATTGGGACAGTGTACAAACACTCGTTACGGACTCCGGATTATCAGTCTCTATTAAGGATGAACTAGCACTCAAGGGCGTTAAAGTCTTACTCGCCTAGAGTCAACATCGTGCTCTGATTATTTGTCCATGGCCGTCAAGCTATGGCTTGAGTGAAAATAACGCGTACAGTATCTTTATTACTGTACGCGCTATTTTTAATGCTTAAGTTACTAGAAATTAGTGTTTAAGCCGTTTACTTTGGGAGATCGAAGGTGTCTTTCCTGTGACGCTTAAATCCTTTAAGGGCGTGCCTGAAACTCCCCGTATTCGTCATTTGATCGTCAATGGTATCCTTATCAATTGTACTATGAGAACGGTCATTTAGAACGTCAATCATTCCCGCTTTCTGTAATTCGCTAGCAATTTCAAAGAGCGAATCCCGTTTATTCTCTGGTAAATGATTTACAAACCGATTTATTTTTACAGGGGGGACAAGGTTCCGGATTTTTACTCCTCCGTACTTCAAAATGCGTTCTGGCAAAGATATCATCCTCCTTAAATTAAATATTACTCATAACCTGAAGTTATTATCTGCTTATTCCGTGAAACAAATACATGAATTACATTATCAGAATCAATTCAGTTTTAATGAAGGTATTTATATTTAATTGTCGAATAGAAAGATATTAAGAGAAAGACAGTAAAAGTGCCGTCTATTCTGACCACAATGGGAAAGAATAGACAGCACTTTTGCCTTTGAACGGAGGAACTATCCTTGTTAGTGACTGACGGTATACATAGGATTGAAGGGGTAAAGGGAGCAAATGTCTATCTTTTGACGGGTTCCCAATGTTTGTTGATTGACACTGGGTTGCCTGGTCAAGAACATCGAATCTGTGATTATTTAAACTCAATAGGGATTAAACCCACAGCCCTGGAAGGCATTGTTCTGACCCACCATGACGTCGATCATGTCGGAAGCGCCCTAAGAATGCAACTGGTTGCTAAATGTCCCATTTATGCGCATTCTATAGAAATACCCTATATTCTTGGTCAAGTGAATCGTCCAGGCATTAAACGCTGGTTACCGATGGTCACCCGCTTGCTTTACGGAAAACTGATTTCTCCAACAGAGTTACATCCGTTAACGGGGAGCGAACTTGAAGACTGGGAAATCATCCATACACCCGGTCACACGCCGGGTCACATTATTCTGTATCGAAATGGCGTTGCAATCGTTGGAGACCTCTTTCAGGGTGGAGAGATTCGCTTAGCTCCAAGTATTTTCACCTGGAACTCAGATAAATTGCGGGAATCTGCCCAAACAGTCATTGAACGTCCTCTGCGCTGGATTTTACCCGGACACGGTCCGGCAACGCCTGCTTCAAGTCATTGGCTTGAGAAACTTCAAAAGTCCCTCAAAAGAATCAGTAGTTAACCCTTCATTATATCTTATTGTGTAGGAAGATCATCGGTTATTATAACCTTGTTCAGAGTATCCTTGACTTGTCCGCGAATAAATGTTAAATACTCCTGGCGCAAGGACTCTTGTTCTTCCCGCTCCCAGGCTTCAAGGCCATTGGACCTTTGTTTTCGTGCTAGCTCGTTTATTCGTTCGATTAGTACATTAATGGGTGGAGTGCTCAAAGT
>JAJYAS010000162.1 GCA_021779415.1 Bacillota bacterium | reverse complement strand
ACTTCATAAAGCATGACTGACCCCGCAACGCTTGCGTTTAAAGAAGTGACCTTCCCCTTCATAGGTAAACTGACAATCTCATCACAGTTTTCTCTGAGCAAACGGCTTATGCCTTTCCCTTCGCTGCCAATTACGATGACCCGCGGACCGGTGAGATCTGCCTCAAAAGCGTCTTTCCCTCCTGCTTCAGCTCCAGAAACCCAACAGCCCTGCTTCTTTAAATCCTTCAAAGTTTGTACTAAATTGCTCACTCGGGCTACTCGTACATGTTCGACAGCCCCTGCGGATGTTTTAGCTACAGTCCCTGTCAAGGCAACGCTTCGTCGCTTGGGAATAATGACTCCATGGGCCCCAACAGCGTCTACTGTCCTCAACAACGCCCCCAAATTATGAGGGTCTTCAATCTCATCCAACATCAAGATAAAGGGTGCTTCTTGTCGCTCCTCAGCCACAGCTAGGATGTCCTCTATGGAGGCATACTCCCTCGCTGCAACATAAGCCAACATCCCCTGGTGTCGCTCTCGATTCGTTAGACGGTCGAGGGTCTGCCGATCCACAAATTGATAAGGAATATTTCGCTCCTGCAATAACGAGAGTATTTCTTGATTCCGTCCACCCGGCCCCTCCGTTAGCAGAAGAACTTTGTTAATGGGCTTTCCACTTTTCAGAAGCTCCAGTACGGGATTTTTTCCATAAACCATTTCATCGTTCAAGTTATTCACGTCTTCTTTCCTTCAAGGGATTTCAATCTTCCGCAACTGTACGTACCCTGATGACAGACTCCCTGGGTCACGCAGGTCGGCCCTGCTTCGCTAAAAAGATTGGGAGCTACCTCACGTACCAACTCCAACATCGTTTCCGCCAAGTCACGGATCTCCCACTGAGCCCGTGTACAAGTACGATGTTCAAAAAAATTCAATAATGAGCGTGCATTAAACGAAGCCATCAAAGAAGTTGTGCACGCATTGGGTAGGACATAGCGGGCATCCTCAGCAGGCACGCAATTTAAGAGTTCCTGATAGTCTTCCTGCAAGCGGGCCATAACCGTTTCAAAGCGCTCTAACGCCTCAGGCTTCCGGCCTATACTCGGCGGAATAACAAACTCAAATCCATTTTCTTTCACATAGCGCTGAGAACGCTGAGAATAACTTGCAATTCGATGGCGCACGAGCTGATGGGATAGGGCCCTTGAAACCCCATCAATGGAAAACTGAAAACTAGCATGTTCAAAAGGGGAAAGATGACCCATCTCACGCAATTTGCGGACAAAGCCCGCCACCGTTTCATGATCAAACCGCTCTAAAAGATCTGGTACCGGATCCGATGAATAACACAAGCGGGCAGCTGCAGCCACTACTTTTTCCGGATCAGGTGTATGCTGAATTAGAGCCACGCGCATCGTAAATTCTCCTCTCTTCTCCTTGGCTCAATGAGTGTTCGACTGTTTTAATGACTCTTCCTGTAGTATGCCGTCTACTCGACCGAACGCCCACTGCATGCGACTAGTTTGTCCATTTAAATGCCAATAACCTACCAAACTTTCAAAGGCTGTGGCATGGCGGTAAGTCACAACATCCACGTTCTTAGGATGCCCACCCTTAGCATTTCGCCCACGCAAAACAACCTGTTGCTCAACTTCGTCGAGTTCCGGTAAAAGGGTATGTAAAACCTGAGCTTGAGTACCCGCGCGAACATAGCTTATCGCTTGCCTATGAAGTTCCTTGACCTTTTCATGCCCCAACTCCAGCAAATGTGTACGAACCCATAGTTCATAGACTGCATCTCCCAAATAAGCTAGGGTTAAGGGGTTCATTTCCTGCCAACTGCGCATGCGCTTTCCCTTTCTACTACTTTTTAATTTGCCACCTCGCGCCTTGCGGGGTATCTTCAATAATAATACCTTTTTCTTTCAGCGCATCTCGGATAAAATCGGACATTTCCCAATCTTTCTTCAGTCGAGAACGAGAACGGACCTGTAAAACGACCTCCATGACTTGGGAGAGCATTTCCTCGTTTTCGACCTGAACTTGGGCCGGATGCGACAGATCAAAGCCTAGCACTTCTCCAAGTTCTACCAGGGTCTTTTGGGCTTTTGCCAATCCTTCAGAAGGTGCAGGATTTTCCTGGACAAATCCATTCATGGTTTTAGCTAATTCGAAGAGCGCCGCATAAGCCAAAGCTGAATTAAAATCATCATCCATAGCCTTCTCAAAAGCTTCGCGTGCTTCATTAGCGGCATTTAACAATTCAGTATTAACCTTCTGATTATTAAATGACCCCTCTCTGTCCAAGGCTTCTTGGGCCAGACGGACACTTGTTTGCAACCTCTCCAGTCCTTTTTGGGCCATGATCAGGTTTTGATCATTAAAATCCAACGGACTGCGATAATGCGTTCCCAAGAGATAAAAACGTATCACTTCTCCTGGGGAGTTCACCAAGAGCTCCCGAGTTGTAAAGAAGTTGCCTAGGGACTTGGACATCTTTTCTTGATTAATGGTCAAAAAAGCGTTATGCATCCAATAGTGAGCAAACGTCTCCCCTTTTAAATATCCTTCCGTTTGAGCTATTTCGTTTTCATGATGAGGGAAAACGAGATCTCCGCCCCCTCCATGAATATCAAATCCCGCACCCAGATATTTCAAAGACATCGCTGTACATTCAATGTGCCAACCTGGCCGTCCCATGCCCCATGGACTTTCCCAGGCAGGTTCACCGGGCTTGGCAGTTTTCCACAGTGCAAAATCCATCGGATGATGTTTACGTTCATCCACCTCGACCCTAGCACCAGCCTTCATATCGTCTAGTGTTCTGCCGGACAACTTCCCATAGTTGGGGAAAAGATCCACAGCAAAATAAACATCTCCATCTACTTCGTACCCTAACCCTGTATTTATTAGCCCCTGAATAATCTCAATCATTTCTGGAATATGCTCTGTGGCCTTAGGGTGTATAGTCGCCGGAAGAATATTTAAGGCTTTGGCATCTTTATAATATTCATCAATATATTTTTGACCCAAAGCCAGAGGGTCCATTTCTTCTACTATGCCTCGTTGAATTATTTTGTCGTCAACATCCGTGAAATTCTGCACGTAGCGAACATCGTACCCTTTGTACATGAAATAACGTCGAATCATATCAAAAACAACGAACATTCGAGCGTTCCCAGCATGAAAATAGTTATACGTCGTCGGTCCGCAGACGTACATCGCAACCTTCCCGCTCTCCCGGGGCTGGAACTCTTCTTTTTGACGGGTCATTGTGTTGTATAATTTCAAAGACATTGTATCGACTCTCCTCTTCTTTTAGACGTTGTTCCAAAAACTCCACCCGTTGCATTAAACACTTTAACATCTCATTGACCGGATCTGGAAGATCATCGTGTCTTAAATCAGGGTCTTTAATCGGAACCCCATGGTGAAGAACAATCCGCCCTGGAATCCCCACTACTGTTGTGTCACTAGGAATTGATTTATTGACAACTGACCCCGCACCTATTTTTACATTATCCCCTACTTTAAAAGATCCTAAAATCTTGGCTCCTGTGCCAATCACCACATTGTTACCAATGGTTGGGTGCCTCTTGCCTTTTTCCTTGCCTGTCCCCCCTAATGTGACCCCCTGATAAAGAGTAACATTATCTCCAACTTCTGCTGTTTCGCCGATAACTACGCCACTTCCATGGTCAATAAAGAAACCTTGTCCAATCTTCGCACCAGGGTGAATTTCAATTCCCGTAAGGAATCTGGCGAGCTGAGAAATCATCCTCGGCAAGAGTACCAGCTTATGCTGATACAGCCAATGTGCCACCCGATGAAAGAGCACAGCATGAAACCCTGGATAACACAAGATGACCTCTATCATACTTCTCGCTGCAGGATCCCGTTCAAAAATAACCCGTATATCGCGCCTCATCTGTCCGAAAAACATCTAAACTTCACCTCATTCCTTTGATTATAATTTTTCCAGTTAACCCTAGGACAATCCATAAATAGCTGCACTAATATGCAGCATCACCTTGCTAAGAGAGTACATTTGAAACACGTAAACAGTTTATGTGGAAATACAAAAAGCGGAACCCTTCGTCCAGAGACGAAAAGTTCCGCGGTCCCACTCTGTTTGAACGAACATGTTCGTTCCAGCTTACAACTTTAACGCAGTCAATACGGATTGGCATACTTTTCATTCTGCCGATCAGCTCAGAGACGCACTTCCAAAGGTTCCTCGCCGATGGCTTCCACTATCCCATCCTCGCTTGTGGCAATTCCTCTTCGTACTCTTTCTCCTCATCACACAAATCATTCAGTATTAAATTTTCGAATGGACTTTAGTTTGTATCCATTATAGGGTAGTCTCCCATCCCTGTCAATCGGAATACCCTTCTTAACCCACTTCAACTACTTTTATCATCCTAGATGGCGTTTCTCTGAAGCTTCAAGCCGTTTCAAGACATTCTCCCTGCCCAAAAGGGGGATGACATCAAAGAGTTCTGGTCCATGCATCTGCCCAGTCAAAGCCACCCGAACAGGCATATATACCAATTTTCCCCCAAGTTTTAGCTCTTTAGTCATTTGTTTTAAGAGCACTTTCACTGTAGCTTCAGAAAGCTCATCAACTTCCTGAACTTTTCCCTTGAATAACGCCAAAACTCCCGGCACTTGTTCACCCCTCAATACCTCAAGGGCTTCCCCTTCAGGTTCTAGTGGCACATCGCCGTGGAAATAATGAATAAACTCTTTCACTTCCGCCAAATAAGATATTTTCTCAGAGATCGCCTTCATAACCCCCATAAACCATCGCTGCTGCTCCGTCGACTGCTCCCCTATAGGAAGAATGCCCATTTCCTGGACATAGGATAGCGCTAGTTCAGCCAAGCGTTCAGGAGTTGCTTGCTTAATGTAATGAGCGTTCATGTAGTTTAGTTTCTGGAGATCAAAAACGGCTGGACTCTTAGAAACACGATCCAACGAAAACGCCTCAGCCAACTCGTCTAGGGTATAGAACTCTTTTTCTCCAGATGGTGCCCATCCAAGGAGGGCAATGAAGTTGACGATTGCTTCCGGGAGATAACCTTTTTTTCGATAATCGATAACAGCTGTATCCCCGTCCCGTTTGCTCATTTTACCCCCTTCAGTATTCAAAATGAGAGAAATATGCGCAAATTCAGGGGCGGATAACCCTAACGCTTGATAGATTAAAACCTGTCGGGGGGTATTGGATAAGTGTTCCTCTCCTCGAATAACCTGCGTTACGTTCATAGTAGAATCATCGACAACCACAGCAAAATTATAGGTGGGTATCCCATCAGATTTTACAATAACATAGTCCCCAATTCCGTCGCTATCAAAAACAACATCCCCACGAACCTGATCTTTAATGTGGATTGCTTGCCCTTCCGGCACACGGAAACGCACAACAGGCTTACGGCCTTCTGTTTCGAAGACTGCCCGTTGCTCCGCGGTTAAATCACGGCACTTGCCCCGATAGCGAGGAGTTTCCCCTTGGGCAACCAAGTCCTTCCTCTCTTGGTCCAGTTCTTCTTCCGAACAATAGCAAAGATAGGCGTGCCCACTGTCGATCAGTTTTTCTGTATAATCCATGTAAAGTGGTAAGCGATCCGTTTGACGATACGGGCCATGCTCTCCGCCAATCTCAATCCCCTCACCCCATTGAATACTCAGCCAACGAAGGGCCTCCAAAATATTATGTTCTGATTCCCGGCTGGAACGCTCTAAATCCGTATCCTCACTCCGAACAATAAAAGTTCCGTTGTTTTTGCGAGCCCATAAATAATTAAATAAAGCGGATCTTGCCCCACCAATATGCAACGGACCCGTCGGGCTGGGTGCAAACCGCACGCGAGTTTCCATAAATCATCCTCCAACTTTTTCTAAATTCACAATCGCCTGAGCTCCGATTCCCTCACCCCGGCCTTCAAACCCCAGTCGTTCGGTTGTTGTCGCTTTGACTGATACACACGATTCATCCAGTTTCAAAACTCGTACAAGATTAGAGCGCATCTGCGGTATAAATGAAGCTACTTTAGGCCGCTCAGCCACAATGATACTATCTATATTTTCCACGCGATACCCCTGTCCTTCAATTAGTTCCACAACCTGCCCCAATAATGAAAGGCTTGAAATTCCAGAGTAGCGGGGATCGTGATCGGGAAAATGCGCTCCAATATCTCCTAAGGCCAAGGCCCCTAAAAGTGCATCCATAATCGCATGAATTAAGACGTCTGCATCCGAATGTCCAAGCAAACCACGCTCATAAGGGATTTCAACCCCTCCAAGAATCAAAAGCCGTCCCTCAACCAAAGCATGTACATCATATCCGATTCCTACTTTAATAATCAACCCCCCCATCTCAATGCGCGATAGACAAGGGGACGGTTCTCCTGTCTACTCTACTTACTTAGTCTTTGTGCAAGGATCCGCTCAGCTAACCACAGATCTTCGGGTGTTGTCACCTTGATATTTTCCTGTGAACCCTCTATCACGTGAACAGGATACCCCATCCATTCTAGCAAAGAAGCATCATCCGTACCATAGTATCCTGCGGATACTGCTTGATAATGTGCTTCTGCTATAATGGCCCGATCAAAAATCTGAGGGGTCTGAACGGCCCTTAACCGTTCACGTTTCAGTGTAGAAATAACTTTACCCGTCTCTTGGACTTGCTTTATAGTATCTTTAACCGGAATCACCATAATCGCAGCTTTAAATTTCTCGGTTTCGTCCAAAAACCGATGGAAATCTTCCAATGTCAAAAGGGGCCTCGCCCCGTCATGTACCACTACCCGTTGAATAGCGGAACTTAGAGCTTGAACCCCTGCGCGAACAGAGTCTTGGCGTTGCACTCCGCCTCTACAAATAGCCTTAACTTTATCAAATTTATGATGATGAACTAGTTCGTCAATAACCGGAATATCGGCTTTCGCCCCCACAATAACAATCTCAGAAACATAACTAGATTGTTCAAAGAGTCTCACAGTGTGGGCAAGGATCGGCTCTCCCATCAAGGTCAAAAATTGCTTATTGTATCCGGCCCCCATCCGTTTACCTTGACCGGCTGCTGGAATAACGATCCCCAACTTAGCCAATCGCATTCACCTCATCCGTCGGACGAAGGCCCATCGGTTTTTTTTCCAGGGAACTCTTTGGTTTAGCAAAGATCATGCGACCAGCCGCCGTCTGCAAAACACTGGTTACTAAAACGGTGATATTTTGTCCCATATAACGTCTACCCATATCTACAACAATCATCGTACCATCATCTAGATAGGCTACGCCCTGTCCGGGCTCTTTACCTTCTTTCATCACTTGAACAAGCATCTCTTCGCCAGGCAAAACTATCGGTTT
>JAJYAS010000161.1 GCA_021779415.1 Bacillota bacterium | reverse complement strand
CAGAATTAGTGTTGGTCGCTGCACCTTCGTGATGATATTAGCCATCGTAAACGTCTTGCCCGAGCCTGTGACTCCGAGCAAGGTTTGGTATCTCCGACCTTCATTTACTCCAGCGACAAGCTCGTCAATAGCCTGAGGCTGATCTCCTGAAGGTTGGTAAGGGGCATGCAAACGAAATTCCATGCTCCGCTCTCCCTTTCCACAAAAAATCTAGGAATGACGAAAATAATCATTAAATCCTTCAATGGAAGAACTTAATGATTATTATAATTCTTCTAAGTTTATTTTACATCTAAGGCTTTGCTTATTCAAATTTATATTTATTTCGTAATATTACTGGTATTTTCCTCATTGAGCTTTATCCTTCGTCTGATCTCCCTGACCTTGAGATTTCGAAGTGTCGCTTGTTTGCTCGGTCTGTTGCTTTATCATTTCCGGGGGAACGGTCTTAACCTGCTCGTTGGTAGTTTTCTCCGTACCTAAAACTTTCCCTTGAGCATCAAGGTACTCGCGCGTTGTTTCCGTCTTTATCCGTTCCGTAACTTTTTGGACCCCTTCAGGGATAGAACTCGACTTACCTTGTGCCTGATCTCCTCCGCCACTCGCCCCTTGCTGATCATTGGTCTTTTCTTTAGTGCTCCCTTGATCTTTACTCTGCGAAGATTGACTTCCCTGTTGTTTCTTTTGCGCCTGCTGATCCTTTTGTTTCTTATCTTGTTCTGCACTTTGTAGAGTCTTCGTGTAACTCTTTTGAACCACCGAGAGATTATCGGGTGTAACCGCTTTAACCTGAATAATCTTAGCTGGAATTTCCCCTTGCTCACTTGTGATAGAATCGGCGACATCTAATGGTTGCTTTTTAATAATTTTTTGGGCCCATTGATAGGCATTAACGCCCTGAAGATACGGAGAGGTATCAACGTCACCAACTTGATCTCCGCTGGTCATCCGTTCTAAAGATGAAACACTGGCCTCTCCCCCCACTAAAATAATCTTCTTATCTAGCTGCGCTTGTTTCAGGACTGTGTTTGCTAGCGCTGCCAATTTTTCGTTTTGAGCCAATACACCCTGCACCTTGCCGGGATTTTTCTGAAGAAAATCCACTAACCCTTGCTTGGTGGCTGATTCAGAACCTGGTGAGTTAGCAATCGTTTGGACTGTAATTTTAGGATATTTACTAAGTACGGCTCTATTTCCCGCTATTTGTTTCTGGGATCCGCCTTCATTTGGGTCACTCTGTAAAATTGCGACCTGACCCTCCGTCACTTTACTCACTAAAGTTTGAGCCATCAGTTCGCCAACCTTCTCCTGATCTGGAGCTACTATCCCTTCAGGCTTCACTCCTGGTGGAAGTTCTGTTAGGGCCAAAATCGGAATTTTATCAGTTTGCGATTTTAGTAAGAGACTAGCATCTCCGCCCTGATAAATTAGGATCTTAGCCCCTTTCAAAGGGGAATCTTTGCCTGTGTCCGCCCCACTTTGGTCCATATACTTCACTTTCGCATTTTCTTTCTTCGCCAGATCGTCGATTCCTTTGGAAATTAATAGTTTGTTGGGATCGTCTGGGTTTAAAGAAACAGCAATAACCGGCTCTGCCCCCCCTTTTGTTGTTGAAGAAGTTTTGTTTTTGATTCCTAAAAGGGCTTGTAGACCACAGCCTGTTATTGTTACACTAAGACATAGGGAAATAACAACCAAAAGGGATCGCACTCTTTTTGACATTGGACACGCTCCTTTCGAAGCTCGACCTTAATACTTTAGATTAGTTTTCCCTTGTCATCTAAAAAAATGCAGTGAAAAAGGAGGACTCTTTAATGACTGGACTTATTGGACGTTTATTAATCAATGCCCTAGCACTCATTCTCATGACGATGATTGTTCCAGGCCTTCAACTAGCTGGTCTCTCGACCGCCCTCATGGCTGCTCTCGTTTGGGGTCTTGTTAATACTCTCGTACGCCCCATCTTTTCATTCTTCACCTTTCCGTTACAACTTTTGACCTTGGGATTATTCACCCTCGTCCTTAATGGGACTATGTTGGCCTTGACAGCTAAGCTTGTCCCTGGATTTACCATTAGAGGTTTCTCTAGCGCCTTCATCGGTGCCCTTGTCCTTAGTATTATTAGTCTAATTCTGACTCATCTCTTTAAATAGACATAAAGAAGACGAAGGAGGGCTTTTCTTGCCTATCAAATTAGAACATGTATTAAACCGCATCCAGGCTCTGCCCCCTCTGCCTACGTCCGCACTACGAGTGATTGCCTTAACCAAAAATCCTGCAACCTCTGTGAGAGAGCTTGAAACTGTTATTGCCCAGGATCCCGCACTAGCTGCTGGTATGCTCAGACAAGCCAATTCCTCCTATTATGGTTACGCGAGGCGAATCTCGTCTCTTCAGGAGGCCATTGTCGTGCTTGGTTTTCAGGCCACTCAAGGGCTAGCGATGGTTTCCGCTGTCGCCCCCTTATTGAAGACCAACCTTAATGGGTACGAGATTGAACAAGAGGGGCTCTGGAAACATTCCATGCTTACCGCCATGACTGCAAAACGTTTGTGTCAAAAATTGAAGTTCCCTTTCGGCGATGTTGCCTTTACCGCTGGCTTACTACATGATATTGGAAAAGTGATTATTTCCATTTATGTTCAGGAGGTGGGGCCTTATCTTTTAAAAAAGGTAGGTGAAGCTAAACTTTCCTATGTTGAGCTTGAAGAAAAAGTAATTGGGTATAATCACGCCACAGTTGGCGGATTACTAGCCAAACGATGGAATTTACCCGAGGATCTTGTGGCGTCTATTTCCTATCATCATTTCCCCTCCGGCGCTGGAAATTATGCTGAACTGGCCAGCGTCATTCACGTTGCCAATGGACTTTCCAACTCACTAGGCATTGGAGGCGGCGTGGACAGCTTTTTAAACCCTCTGCAACAAGAATCTCTCGAAAACTTATCCCTCAAAGAGTCTGACCTTGAACTTCTTATGGAAGGCCTCGGAGATTTACTCGTGGATCCCACTCTATTTAGTTAGCGGCATACTCCGATTGCAACTCACACAAAATCTGGTTAAGCAAGGTTTCCCTATAGGCATCTAATTGATCAAAATTCACAGCATCCATATAGATTCCTTTTAGTTGAGACCTATTTGTTTGCCAAGACACTAGGGTCTCTTTTAATTTCTCACTAAACGGTCGTTCTAATCCTTGATCTCCTAAGTTTTCGGGGTTTCCCTGCCAAATTGCCAAATGCCTTTCTGGAAAAACAATCCCAATGACTTCATCCGGATTGAGCGGATGCAAGACAATCTCAATTAACTGTCCCAATTGTTGTGCTTCGCGCAAAACCCAATCTAAGGCATCCAGAGTTTCGTCTCCTTCGAGTCGGATTTGATCGAAGTCTGTCAAAAAATGAGGCGCAAGATTGAGCCATCCTTCCGTAGTTAAACCATGTAAAAAATAAGGATTTACAACGCTCTTCTGCAGAAGTTTGAGAGCATTTTCAGCAAGAGGCCAAGGCCCAGTGTGCTCCCTCTTAACCTTTAGGCGAGCTGCGTTATCTAAGATCCAAGAGAGATCTTCTCTTTCAATACGGGGTTTGTGTCCTCTATTCCTAATCAGCGACCCAAGTTCTGCAGTCAACTCTTCCTCTAGGGAGAGCTGAAGTCCTTGCATTCGATCTTCAATTTTTGTAATGACTAGCCGTTGATTCTCCAATTTACGTTCGTCACAGAACATACTAAAATCAACGAATTTCTCCACAACACCTGGCGCACGCCAGCGGAGCGGTGAAACCTCCATGGCGTCTAGCATCGCCAACCCCTTACGTGGCATAATAAAGCCAGCCATCGAATCTGGATCTCTTGCCGAGCGCAAGAAATCAATGTCATATCCCCTATCTAGTAATTCTAGGCCAATGACCTTGATCAACGTTGATTTACCTGTCCCCGGGCCTCCCAACAAGACATAAGCTCGCTTCCAATTCGGCATCATGTTTGGCAACAAAGATATGTATCCTCTCGTGGTCATTCCTTCCGCAAAGTAATGTCGCACCCCAGTCTTATTTCCCATGCTTGTTACCCCCACGTTATTAATACTCGGCGTAGTCTATGCAACAACGCCCACGAGCGTCACTATTATGAGGGGTTGCCTTGCTTTTGAAAAAAAACGACACGCTCTATCTCAGCGTGTCGTTCAAACTCATTTCAATTTACCCTGTAAAGTTTGGAGAGCTTTTTGAAGTTGTGCATCAAAATTTGTGTCCGTTGGTGAAATAGTAGCTTGCTGTCCTTTGTTGAGTTCCACCTTGATATCCGGTTCAATCCCTTTTTTATGGATATCCACCTTATTCGGAGTCAAATATTTGGCGGTCGTTAATTTGACGCTTGTTCCTGCATCTAAGGGGAAAATCGTTTGCACGATTCCTTTGCCAAAGGTTTTAACTCCCACAAGACTAGCCGTTCCTTTGTCCTTAATCGCTCCTGCTACAATCTCCGCCGCAGAAGCACTTTCTTCATTGACAAGAACAACCATTGGCATTCCTAAATAGGTACCCGTAGCCATTTTTGTATCAACATTTCCTTGTTTATCTACAATGTAAACGACCGGTCCCTCTGGAATAAAATAACTGGCAACCTGAACTGCAGCATTCAGCTCTCCACCATGATTATACCTCATGTCCAAGATCAGACCCTTAAATTTCTTGATGTCCATTGTGTTCAGAGTATCTTTAAGTTCATTTCCTGTATCTGAAGCAAACTGAGAAATATTGATATACGCAATATCCGAGTGCCCTGGCAGTGCTTCCCCTTCAACCGTTGGAACGGTAATGTTCTCTCTCGTTAGATTCACTGTAAAGGTCTTATGCGTACTCTCACGATACAGGGCTAAGCTAACCTTCGTGCCCGGATCTCCACGCATCATGCCGACCGCTTTGTCTTGATCCATCCCAGCCGTATCTGAATCATTAATCTTGCTGACAACGTCGCCCGATTGAATACCTGCTTTACTGGCTGGGGAATTCTTGATAGGGCGCAATACCACAAGTTTCTTAGGATCCTTCAAACTAAGTACAATTCCTACCCCGCCGAACTTTCCTTCTAAAACTTGAAAAAGTTCTTGATTTTCCTTGGCATTCATATAGGTTGAATATGGATCTCCTAGTTGCTCTACAATCCCTTTGGTGGCTCCCTCAACAAGCTGATCGGTCGTCACCTTTTCTAAGTAATCACTGCGAATTAGTTGTACAACATGAACTAACCGCCCTACGTTATCGACGTTGGTAAGAATAACCCCTCCCACCAGTGTCGTGACTAAGACTGAAAATATCAGAAGGACGATTCCGACGTGTTTAGCTATTCTTTTCCAGTTCCAATCCTGCAATAAAGTCAAACCCCTTCCCTCAAGTCTCGCTCTATTATATGCTTATCCCTGTGTAGAAATACTGCTTATCCATCAATTAGGAAAAAAACGCAAAGGGTCAGTAGGGTTTCCGCCTTCCCGAACCTCGAAATGCAGATGTGGTCCTGTACTCCACCCTGTCGAGCCGACATATCCTATGACTTGATTCGCTTGAACCGTTTGGCCTTCTGTGACATTCAAGCGAGATTGATGTCCATAAAGTGACGATATTCCTCCACCATGGTCGATAATTACCATATTTCCATAAGCCACATTCCAGCCGGCCATGATAACAATTCCTGCGCCAGTGGCATGAATCTCAGCCCCAAGTGGCGCAACAATATCTGTTCCTGTATGCAAACTTCGTTTATGTGTAATGGGGTGAGTTCGCCAACCAAAAGGGTCACTAATTTCATAGCAACCCGGAACTGGCCAAATTGAGATGGTGCCGCTGACTCCCCCAGTGCGTGCCGACTGAGCAGCCTGCAGTTTTCGAATTTTATCGCTCCAGGCATTCGCCTCGGCTTCCAAACGGTCAACATCGTCATATGACGCTTGAATTGCCTTCTGATTCTGGTCCAAGGCAATGCGCTGTTGGTTTTTTGTCTGCTCTAAATTCGCATTAACGGATTCCGCTTGGGCCTGAAGTTGTGCCGCTTGGTCTCTACTACTCTTCAATTCACGAGTTTTTTGGACAATTTGTTCCTTTTGGGATTTAATATCCGTCAATAACTGGCGATCATTATCCACCAATTTGGTGAAATACTCCATTCTCGTGATAAAATCACTGATATCCGAGGACTGAAAGAGTAGTTCCAAATAGCTTATTTGCCCACTCTCGTAGATTCCCCTAGCTCGTTTTCCCAGAGCACTCTGGCGGTCTTCTAGGTCTTTCTGCTTTTGATCCAGTTCCGTTTGAGCGGAGATAACCTGAGTTTGGGCCTGAGCATAAGCAGCACGTTTCTGACTCAGAAGGGTCTGAGCGGCAGAGATTTGAGTTTCTAGTTGAGCCAATTGAGCCTTCATCTTATCTGCAGTATAGGTTAATTGGTTGAGCTTCCCCTGCGCTTGATTCTTTTGGGTTGCAATATCTTGCTGTTGTTGCACAGCATCTCCCAATACATCTGCTTGAGAAGGGAATGCCGCTGTCCCAAGCAAAAAAAGGCTTAGTACCGCGATCGGTATTATCTTTTTGTGGAACACACGACCCCTCCGTCCTCAATTCCTCTTTAGGAGTGCAAAAACTTCTGTAACGATAGCCCACTTCCAATAGCACCCATTCCCATGCCAGCCAGCAAAATCCCTCCGGAAATCTGGTGAAAGAGGGCTGCGTTTTGGACAACTGGTAGAAACGTTAACGTCGATTGAACATACATACTGATCCAATTGTAGCCCATGCCGACAATGACTGCGGCAAGTGCTCCCCCAATCAGGCCTAGTGCCAGTCCTTCAATCAGAAATGGCCACCGAACAAAGCCGTTGCTAGCGCCCACCAATTTCATAATCTGAATTTCACGGCGTCGGGAAAAAACATTCATTTTGACATTAATGGAAATGAGCACAATCGATGCGATGGAGAAAGCGGCAACAACGCCAAGGCCAATCCACCTTAACCATTGTGTAAAACTTAGTAGTTTGTCCACATATCCTTGTCCATACCGAACTTTCTCCACTCCCTGCAAGGCGGATAACTGATCTGCTATGGTTTGAACACTCTTCGGATCAGATACTTTAACGGTCAATTTATCTGGAAAGGGATTGGTTCCCCCAAGATCAGCTACAAGACTACTTTGTGATCCACCACTACTTTGGGTTCCATCCATGGTTTTACCGAAATCAGCGAGGGCTTGATCTTTGGTGACTACGGTCACAGAAGCCACTCCAGGCATGGCTTCTATCTTGCTTTTTAAAGCCTGTACTTCTGGCTGAGTTGCGCTATTTTGCACAAAAGTGGCAATTTCCAGTTGGGATTCGAATGATTTCGCCATAT
>JAJYAS010000160.1:6874-7402 GCA_021779415.1 Bacillota bacterium | reverse complement strand
TAGACACTCCTCATACATGGTTCTAACCTTTTTGGTTTTTTCTCGATATTGAAGGATCGGGACGCCAGCGACCAAAATTTCATGGGCCACCTCAAGATTGTTGCGGCCTTGAGAGTGGAGTTCGGAGGTGAGGGCATAGATGCCTGCGGGAAGGCAAGGGATTCCATTCATCATTGGTCACATCCTCCATTTAGTACCCAGGCCAAGACTAAGTTAGCCTGTTTAGCGGCTACAACACCAACACGGGGAGAGAGAGGTGGTTGGTCTTTCGCTACGTCTGTACAGAAATCTCCGATGACAGATAAACCAGAACTCCAGTTTTTAGTATGAATATTATCCGTGTTCCCCCAGCCAGCCAGACCAGACGCACCAATGACTTTTTTTCCAGTTGCTAGACCTTCTTCCACGAACATTTTCTTAGAAGCGGTCTTGTCAAACCCCTCAACCCATATCGGACAATGTCCAAATATCGCTTGGACATTGTCCGGTGTCACGAGAACCGACCATAATTCCAAGTGGAAGCCTGGG
>JAJYAS010000160.1:0-6864 GCA_021779415.1 Bacillota bacterium | reverse complement strand
TCAAGAGCCCTAACTGATCTGGGAAATAGACCTGTCGATTCAGATTACTCGCCTCCACACGGTCGAAATCAGCCAAAACGAGGTGTGAGAACCCACTGCGCACTAAGTGCCAAGCGACATTGGAGCCCAAGCCCCCTAAACCGGCGATTCCTACGGGTGTTTGTTGGACTTTAGCTAATTGTTCTGGAGGGAATGTCTCGGCCAATCCGGTCATTAAAGGATTCATAGTCCGACGACATCCTTTTTCCGCATATTAATCCAGTCACAAAAAGAGGGCAGATAGCCTTTGTCTCGGATCATGCGTACCACTTCAGGGACGGATCGCTCGTCGGCAATTTCAAATTGGGCGCTACCAACGTTGTCTGTATCACTATAACCACCAACCGAAGTGAGAGCGCCGGCTGACATTCGAGTAATTCCGAGGGGGAGCAGATTTTCGCGCATTTTCAGACTTTCCCGAGTGGACAAAGTAAGGCCAGCCCGGGGTAGAAATAGCCGGTAAGCCAAGATAATTTGGACGAAGAGAGCATCCGTAACGGGTGCAGCAGAGGAGTGAAAACTGCCCGCGTAGGGTCTGAGGCGCGGCACAGAGAGCGCGACTTCAACCCCGGGATACGTCCTTTGCAAGTAATCAGCATGGAGAGCCGAATAAAATGCATCCCGTCGCCAGTCTGAGAGACCCAAGAGTGCTCCAATGTTTACCGCAGAGATTCCGGCTTCACACGCTCGGTCGGGTGCCTCCAAGCGGTAGTGATAATCCCGCTTGGGCCCGGCGGGGTGTACTTCCGCATAGGTGATTTCATCGTAGGTTTCTTGAAAGAGCGTGACAGAATCAATCCCTACCTCAAATAAACGCCGGTATTCCTCAGTGGATAGGGGATAAACTTCCAGCCCCAGAGAAGCAAACATGGGACGCAAAGCATGGACGCATTCTTCCATGTAAGCGGGTCCGCTTTGGGTGCGAGATTCTCCGGTTAAGAGCAGCAAATGCTGCAGTCCAGTCGACGAGATGGCTTTCCCTTCTTCAATGGCCTGTTCGACGGTTAGCTTGCAGCGTTCAATCTTATTGCCAGCGTGGAAACTACAATAGACGCATTGGTTACTGCAAAAATTTGCGAGATACAGAGGAGTAAACAAACCCATCGTGTGACCAAAATTGCGGATGGTTAAAGCCTGAGCCTTTTTGGCCATGGGTTCCAAGTAGGATAGGGCTGCTGGGGAAAGCAAGACCATTAAATCCTGAGGGCGAAGAGTTTCTCTAGCTAACACTCGTTCGACATCGGCGCCGCCAAAACTTGCCCAATCCGACTCGGTGAGCCTTGGTTGCCATTCTGCGACTTGTTCGTAAAACATCCGTTAACCCTCCTGCAAAAAACTGGTTAAGGGGGAGGAAGCCACGGCTTCGTTCCGTCGTTCCCCCGGTCCCGCTAAATAGCCCAGACGTCCTGCACCTACGGCAAAGCGGAAGGCCTGAGCCATGAACACAGGATCACTTGCTGTGGCAATAGCCGTGTTCACAAGCACTGCGGCTGCCCCCATTTCCATGGCTTCGGCTGCCTCGGAGGGTCGACCGATGCCTGCATCGACAATGATCGGTAGGGAAATTTCCTCGATCAAAATCCGGATGAGTTCTTTGGTTTGTAAGCCTCTGTTGCTACCAATAGGAGCTCCTAGGGGCATGATGGCTGCCGCCCCCGCATCCTGTAGGCGCCTAGCGGCACCCAGATCTGGACACATGTAAGGCAGTACCACAAAACCTTCCTTGACAAGTTGTTCCGTGGCCCGTAGCGTTTCCCAATTATCCGGCAAGAGGTAACGCTGATCCTGTACAACCTCGATTTTTACCCAGTTTCCGCAGCCGGCCGCCTGAGCTAAGCGAGCGATACGCACGGCTTCTTCAGCTGTGCGCGCACCGGAGGTGTTGGGCAACAAAATGGTGTTTTGTGGCAGGTAGTTGAGAATATTCTCTTGAGGGTTTTTCCAATCGACCCGGCGCAAAGCCATGGTTACCACTTGGCTGTCACTTGCTTCCAGCACCTTAGGCACTATTTCATGAGACGAAAATTTACCGGTTCCAACGAACAGTCGGCTGTGTAAATTCACCCCTCCGATGAGTAAATTGTCATTCGATGGATTAACACTCTGTATGGTATCGTTCACGGTATCAGCCACCTCCCATAAAAATTAAGATTTCCAAACGGTCGTCAGCCTGCAAAAGAGTACTTTGCCAATGTTCTTGCTTTAGAATTTTCCCATTGAGCTCTACAACCGCCGCTTTGAGGGTTACTATTTTGTCTTCGAGCAACTGGAATACAGTACATTTTGAGGGAATTTCCAGCGTTTCCCCGTTTACAACAATCGGCAATGGAATGTCCTCCTTTCACCCATTCTTCAAACGTGTTTGTTAAGGATTCCCGTTTTACTGTCATGGCACCAGTGAGGGTATAGAACTATAAAAAAGTGAGAACCGCGGTAAGCAGTTCTCACTTATACTTCTATAAATAAGTATAACGATTAGCTTCCCTCCGCTGGTATTAACCAGATCAGGTTCAAAGGGATAGAGTTTCCTCATCTCAGCCCCGAGGGGCACCCCTAGCAAAAAGACGTATTAAGTTGAGTAGCATTACTTGCCTTAGTAGTGTATACAACTATTTTCATTATATAACTAAAAGGATATAGGTGTAAATATGTGAATACAGGATGTAAAAATTACCCTTACACAAGGAATCAACTTATCTATGATGTAAGGTTTTTCTCGCGTGACAGTTAAAGTTTGATGTGATACATTTGAGGGTAGAAGGCAGAATAGTTGATTACAATTCTATATAGAATTAGATTGTGTAAGGAGTGAAAAGTTATGAAACAACAAGAAGTGATTATGTACACTGTACCCCTTTGACCTCACTGTGTGCACGCCAAGCGGTTCCTTTCGGGTAAAGGAATTAAGTTTACAGAACGAAATATTATTTTTCCTAAATACAGAAAAGAAATGAAAGAAGTGACTGATGCGCTTTCTGTACCCGTAACGTGTGTGGGAGAACGGGTGCTGATTGGCTTCTCTTCTGGGGAATACGAGGAGGTCTTTCAAAATTATTAGTCTGCAACAAGATTCTAGCAAACAACTTCCAAAGTTAAACGCGACTGGTGTTTTGCTAGCAGGCGGCAAAAGCTCACGGATGAAAAAGAATAAGGCCTTCCTTGAACTGGAAGGCCGGCCCTTAGTAGAACGAAGTTTAGAGGTCTTGCAAGCTGTATTTATGGAAGTTTTGATTAGTAGCAACAAACCTGAACTGTATACCCACTATGAGGTTCCTGTCATTCAAGACGAACGTCTTGATTGTGGTCCATTAGAAGGACTTTACCAAGGGTTAAAAGCGGCGACTTATGATGCTGTTTTCTTTGTCGCCTGTGACATGCCGTTTTTGCAAGGAGAACTTATCCGTTTCCTGGCGAGTTGGATTCCGGAGTACGATGTTGTCGTTCCGCGCCTAGATTCTGGCCTCCATCCGTTACACGCCTTTTACCATAGGCGGTGCCTTCCTTCAATTAGAACTAATCTTGAGGCAGGTCGCCTCAAAATTATAGATTTCTATCCATCTTGTTCCGTTCGTTATGTGGAAGAAACAGAGCTTCAGGATTTTGCTGACTTGAGTAACAGCTTCTGCAATGTGAATACGCCTCAAGAGTGGACAGCAATCCTCAGACGATAATTCGCTCCGCGCAGGTATAGATATTAAGGCGTTGCTCCCGCGCAAATCCCACAACGGTGATGTTCAAAGCGGCTGCCTGAGAAAGGGCAAGATCTGTTGGTGCCCCTCGAGCAATGAGAATCGGAACCTTCATTTTGGCAACCTTGAGAAGGATCTCGGAGGAAACCCGGCCACTAAAAAAGATCACATGGTTTTCCAAAGATAACCCTGAATGAAAGGCGCTGCCGCTAAGTTTATCAAAAACATTGTGCCTGCCAATATCATAACTCGTGAGAAGTACTTCACCTTCATACCCAACTCCTCCACTGTGTACGCCTCCAGTTGACTGAAAGAGCGGCAGATGGGATTGTAAAAAATCACCATAGGCATAGGCTTCTTGGAGTGGAATACTATGAGTTGACGTGAGCGGCTTAACCATAAGGACATCATTGGCGAAACAAAAGGATGCTCTGCTTTTACCACAACAAGCGGAAACAAAGCGTTTACTCATGAGCTCTTTCTGCAAGAGACAGGGTTTGCCTTCGACCCAAACTAAGTGATCTAGGGGATCATGACGGATTTCATACACGTCCTCTGGGAAACGGATAAACCCTTCATTGAGTAAAAAACCGTAGACGAGCTCTTCAGTCTGAGATGGGGAGCACAAAAGCGTCGCGATTTCTTCACGGTTGTAATGAATGGTTAAGGGAACTTCTTGAACTACAGTATCTTCCTCCCATGCGAGCAGTGGACCCTTTGCTTTAAGAATAGAATGGGTAACCGTGTCGTTTGGCATATGAACCTCCTCAGAACTTTTCCTATTTCCTAGTTTACAATATTTTCAGAGAAACCTGAATCATTTTTTGGATTTAAAGGCAAAATGTATTTGAGTGAAAATAAAGGGAATTTCTATTCGACCGCGAATTATAGTCTTCGTAGAGATTAAATTGAATTGAATCGTCATCGCTCTGAAGCTGGATCTCCTAAAGCATAAGCTATGGGGACCAGACTAGTGTCTTTAAGACACTCGGGTATTATGGGAAACTGTAATATCTCCTATTGGAAAGGAGTCTGTCGGCAGGTGGAATTAATTCCCCGGTTGTTTACAGACCGCGGGTTTTTTTATTTGCCTAAAATTTGATCTTGAAAAGAGGCGGAACTATGCAGGACCAATTTCAAAGACAGATCGACTACCTCAGAATTTCAGTAACGGATCGTTGTAATCTCCGCTGTAGGTATTGTATGCCCGCAGAGGGAGTCCAGTGGATGCCACATGACTCTATTCTTTCCTTTGAAGAGATACTTCGCCTTATGAAGTTAAGCACTCAACTAGGGTTTCATCGTTTTCGAATTACAGGAGGAGAACCCCTAGTTCGAAAAGATACTTTAGGATTTCTGAGTGAGGCTGCGCAACTTCCGGGGGTTGACGATCTTATGATTACTACGAATGGAATGTTACTCCCGGAAATGGCTTTCGATTTAAAAGCCGCAGGTGTGCAGCGAGTTAACATCAGTTTGGACACCATGGATCCCGACCGTTTTCATGATATAACCCGAGGCGGGGATGTTTCGCGTGTGATTCAAGGGATCTTTCGTTCACTTGAGGCTGGCTTGAAGCCTGTCAAGATCAATGTAGTGGTTGTTCGTGGGTTTAATTCGGAAGAACTCCCTAGTTTCTTGACCTTGGCAAAGCAATATCCACTTCATGTCCGTTTTATCGAGCTTATGCCGATTGGAATTAGCTCAGAGCATCGGACTGACTTTGTTTCAATTAAAGAGATGAAAGAACTTTTAGGAATCAACGACTATATACCAACTCAAGAAATCCCCGGCGGTGGACCTGCTGAATATTTCCGGCCAAGCGGATTTAAAGGAAGCATTGGCTTTATAAGCGCACTAAGTCGACATTTTTGTAATACGTGCAATCGGGTACGCCTAACAGCGGACGGGAAACTTAGAGCCTGTTTGCACAGTAAACATGAGGTGGATTTACGTGAGGCTTTGCGAAATGGGAGCTCGGATAAGGACGTCTTAGAACTATTAGCACAGGCAGTTTGGCGCAAACCCGCACAACATCATATGAATGATGAAGCATGGCAAGATAAACGCGTGATGTCTCAGATCGGAGGGTAAGGAATGGATTTAACACATTTTGACCAAGAAGGACGCGCCCGAATGGTGGATGTAAGCGACAAGGCTGAAACAGCGCGTGTTGCGGTTGCCCACGGAAAAGTGGCGATGAAGCCAGAAACCATGGAACGCATTCGCTCAGGACTAATTGCCAAAGGGGACGTTTTGGCAGTAGCTCAAGTCGCGGGAATTATGGCAGCAAAGCAAACTGCGCAATTAATTCCAATGTGCCATCCGTTGGCCATCACCGGGGCGAAACTAAAGTTTAAACTTGTAGAACCCGGCGAGGTAGAGATTGAAGCCAGCGTAAAAGTCTATGGCAAAACTGGGGTTGAGATGGAAGCCTTAACTGCAGTGAGTGTTGCCGCCTTGACGATTTACGATATGTGTAAAGCTATTGATAAGACAATGACGATAGGGGAGATCTATCTCGTTGAAAAATCGGGGGGGAAAAGCGGTCATTTCGTCCGTTAATCTAGGCTCGAAGTTTGAGGATCGTGAAATAGGATACTTACTTATTTGTTAGCGAAATTTTCTTTGCGAGAAAGATAATGAGAGTAAGATGATAAAATTATGTTGAAAGAGAGGCGCTTAATGTGGGAAAGATAGTCGCAGTTTGCACAAGTGAACGAAAAGGAATGCGCAAAAAAAATGTGGGAGAGGGAACATTAAAGGTCGGTTTTGGTCTTGAAGGAGATGCACATGGAGGAGATTGGCATCGAATGGTCAGCTTGTTGGCTATGGAGAGTATAAAGACTATGCAGGATAAAGGTTTGGATGTTGGACCAGGGGACTTTGCTGAGAACTTGACGACGGAAGGATTAGAATTGTTTACCCTTCCGATTGGAACAAAGCTTAAAATCGGAGAAACCAGTATCGGGGAAGTAACGCAAATCGGCAAAGAATGTCATACAAAATGTGCTATTTTTTATCAGGCTGGGGATTGTGTTATGCCAAAAGAAGGAATCTTCATTCGGTTATTAGAAGGTGGACCGGTCCGTGTCGGAGACAGTATCGAGGTGATGGCTTAATGTTGCGGGTAGGG
>JAJYAS010000159.1 GCA_021779415.1 Bacillota bacterium | reverse complement strand
AGGTTTAGAATTTGATGTTGTAATCGTTTACGATGTTAGTATGGAAAACTATTCGAGTGATTTTGATAAACAATTACTGTATATTGCTTGCACACGAGCGCTCCATCGGCTCGTAATATATTATAAAGGAGATAAAAGTTCATTGATCTAATTATGGTGGTGGTGCCTTTCACTATGATGGGCAGTGCGCCGCCGTTTGAAGATGATATGTCCTTTTTCGCCAGTGAAATAGGTTGTTATAGAACGCTATAAAGAACGTAAATTGCGCCTGGGTAAATGTCAAAATTAGTTTATAAATGAACACTCCCGTATGTCAAACAAGACAGGAGGAATTCCACATGGAAAGCAAATCGGCATTATTAGTTGGGGCAAGTGGGTTAGTTGGCGGCGAATTACTCAAATGCTTATTAATTGGTTCGGAATACTCAAAGGTATTAATTCTTGTCCGTAAACCTCTCGGTTTAATACATCCTAAACTAGAAGAGCGAGTGATCGAGTTTGAAGAGCTGGCTCGCTACAAAGACTGCTTTAAGGTTAACGATGTGTTTTGCTGCTTGGGAACAACAATAAAGAAAGCTAGGAGTCGGAAGGCATTCAAAAAGGTTGATGTTGAATATCCGCTGGAAATAGCCAGGCTTGCAATGGAAATGAAAGTTGAAAAATTCCTAATCATCAGTTCGATGGGAGCGAACCCTAGGTCATCAGTGTTCTACTCTCGTATGAAAGGGCTTCTCGAACAAAAGATTAAGGAGATATCGATTAAGTCCATCCATATATTCAGACCATCATTATTACTTGGAAATAGAAAAGAGTTTCGCAGTGGCGAGTCGGTATCAGCATTTTTGACAAGAGGACTTTCATTTATCTTCTTAGGCCCTCTTATAAAATACAAACCAATTGGCGCTAAAACTGTGGCCGCGGGAATGTATAAAGCTGCTCAGTGTAAGGTAGAGGGTATTCACACGTATCTTTCCAATGAAATCGCAGAAATATCTTAGAAAAACATCGTATCGACTGCGTTTCAACTGATAGTGTATAAAAATTTAAATACAAAGTAGCGGCTTTATTACTTGAAGTTAGAAATATGCTCATAATTATATCGGAAGAATACGTAGTTGCTAATAAAATGATATGAAGAATTATTTAATGCGTTGATTGAGATAGAAGTTCTCACACCAACGCATTTTGTTTTTGAAGAGTGGAACTAACACGAATTTTTCGGTGTACTAATCAATTTTGTATAGCAAGGTAAGTACTTTGGAAGACAGATATGGTAAAGAATTAAGTAAATGGTATCCATTTCCTCTGTATTCTAATAAGTCTCAGGGAAAGCTAATTGTAACATTATTAGGGGGTAGATTGCATGGATAATTTACAGCAGGTTAATCAGAGCCAACCAGAGCAAGTCCTGATTGGAGCTGTCCAACACAATTTGACTGATATTATGCCAACGGCTTCTGAAATTGGCCATCTTTGGTCAAGTTACATGGCAGAAAGTATGTCCGTGTGCTTTCTCAAATATTTCGTAGCAAAATCAAAAGACCCGGATATTCGCACTGTTTTGCAACGGGCACTTGATGTCTCAAGTCAACGGGTTAAGACTATAGAAGATATCTTTAATTCGATCAATCATCCTATCCCAAAAGCATACGGTGAAAAGGATGTCACTATAGATGCAAAACAACTATTTTCTGAATCCTTTACCTTATTATATACTCGATTAATGCATAAGTTTGTCTTGTTAAATTACTGCAACGCAGTAACAGTTTCTACTCGTTCCGACTTTAGAAATTATTTCACTGAATGTATAGGTACTTCTCAAGAGATACATAAGAAAGCCACTGAAGTGCTTTTAGCAAAAGGATTAATGTTTAAGTGCCCTAGCATTTTGACTCCTGACAGGGTCGATTACATACAGGATAATAATTATTTTGGTACAATTTTTGGAAAGAAAAGGCCTTTAAACGCACTAGAAATTGGGGGAGTTTGTTCGGTAATAGATACTAAGCAGCAACTGAGTACTTTGACATTAGGATGTAGTCAAGTTGTTAAATCTAAAAAGATTAAGAACTATCTGTCTAAATACAAACAGATTGAAGATAAGCAACTAAAAATTCTAGGTTCTTATTTAGCAGATGAAAATTTACCTCAACCTGCAATGTCGGAAATTTTAGTTACCGACTCTAAAGAACCGCCTGTAAGTGATAAGCTCATCTTAAGTCATATCACTGCAGTTGCATCGTTTATTATCGCTGGATACGGGCTTGCTTTGATAAGTAGCGCCAGAATAGATTTAGTATTAACTTTCCGTGGTTTCATTAATGAGATACTCGGATTAGCCAAGGATGGAGCGGAATTAATGATTGAAAACGGCTGGTTAGAAAGAGTCCCTGAAACGGCTAACCGTCAAGAATTAATTCATTAATCAGGTCAGGTCGGAATGCTTGTGCGTGGCATACTACTACAGCGAAAGAAGGTAATAGTTCTATGAAAAAAATAAAGGATTCAATGTTAGTTGGAATAATAGGTGGGTTACTAGGTGTTGCTTGCATGGATATTTCAAATTTAATATTATGGCGTAATAAGAAAACAGAAGGTCTTTACGGCCATCTTGCAGGCTCGATGATTATGAAACAATACAAACTAAATAAGGGGATGAATTTCCTGATTGGACAGATATTCCATATGACGGTTGGATCAGGTTTAGGTGTAGGTATGGTTCAAATCTTAAAAAGATTTGGAAAAGATTATCTTATTATAAAAGGTGGATTCTTCTCAGTAGCAATATGGGGATTACTATATAATTTCGGTCAAAAGATGGGTTTTTATAGAGCAGTTCCTCATTCTACCAAAAGCAGTTATGCAGCAATTTGGCATCATTTCATATATGGTTTTGTAACTTCACAAGCGATAGTTGCCTTAGCTGATCCAACTATTTTTTCTCAAGAAGCAGTCGAAAATACCCAAAGTAGAAGGCCAACACAAAGAAATACAGATCATTCTACTCAATATATATACTCAGATATGAATCCCATTAATGAAGAAGGTACTTGAAATTTATTAGATAAATTTGTGGATTTGGTTATGTGAACGAATTTTCATATACATCGGTTAATTTTCTCTATTTAATAAATTAACATAATATCTCCAAGGGCAAGCACCATGAATACGGCTTGCCTTTCTTTCATAATGAGCAGTAGTTAAGTCTCTGAGGCAGGACAATGGGAAATTGGTTGAATGATGAAGATTAAAGAGCGAACAGTAGAGACCAGCTTTAGAATGCTGATTTAAAGAGGGTAATAATATCTTCAACATAGCCTTGTCTAGGATTTGTAAAAGAACAGATATCTTTTAAGGCATTCTGTGAGAGTGGTTCAATATCACTTTCCTTTAGCCCCATCTCACTTAATTTGCTGGGGATTTCGATTTTGGAACGCAGCTTATTAACTGAGTCAATAATTAAGTCGACAGCTTGTGACCTGTTATGGGTAATGATCCCTAAGGCTTCACATAATTTCAGGATTCTTTGTTCAGGTATGGAGACCGAATTAAACTCAAACACATAAGGCAGCAAGGCAGCGTTATAACAGCCATGGGTTTGATTATAAAATCCACCCAATTGATGTGCCATACTATGCACATAGCCCAATCCGGCATTATTAAAAGCCATGCCAGCCATAATATTTGCAAACATCATTTTTTCCCTGGCTTCTAGATCATTACCATTCTCATAGGCTCTCGGAAGATACTCAAAGGCCAGTTTTAGTGCTTCAAGTGCTAAAGAATCTGTTATAGGAGAAGCTTCTGTCGATATATAAGCTTCTATGGCATGTGAAACAACATCAATACCTGAGCTAGCGGTAACTTCTTTGGGCATTGTTGTCATAAATATGGGGTCGTTGACCGAAATAAATGGTGTTAGAAAAGGGGAAGAGATCGTCATTTTTACCTTTCTGGAATTATCTGTTATTATGGCAACCATAGTTAATTCAGCTGCCGATCCTGCGGTTGTATTGATGGCGATTTGTGGAATTGCTGGTTTGGTTACTTTATTGTATCCTTCATAATCAATGATTGAACCGCCATTTGTTGCTATAGTTGCGATTGCTTTGGCACAGTCATGATTTGTTCCGCCGCCGATGGAAATAATCAATTTATAGTTGCGCTTAAAGACATTAAGTCCTTTTTTGAGATAAGTTAAGCCGTCCTCTACAAAAGAAACAGTAGGGTTTGGATGTAAGATTCCGTCAAAAATATCATATGCAATGAATAGATTCTTCAAGATTTTTTCCACATTTTCGACATATCCAAGACTTATCATGTTTTTATCTGTAACTATCAGTACTTTACTTAGCTTCCAGGATAATAACTCGTTTGGAAGGTCTTTGATAGCCCCAATACCGATAAGATTCGTTTTTGGCAAACTATAATTATGAGTGTTTTCCAACCAAACCCCCTCCATTGTCTTTGTTCTTTCTGGGTATAATATTGGAATTTGTAAGTTATTCTTTTACCGTATTCTCTTGATTGCTGCTAAGAGGTTTTGCGTTCTATGAAGGTATTCAATTTGTAAAAACCCAAGGTGGCTATTGAAAACCAAATAGTAAAACCAAACAGAGGTAACCAAAACTTGCTCGATGATTTTAAGATACCCAAATCAATGACCATATTATAATACAATAAAGAAGAAAAGATTCCGCTACCAGCGAATACGTAATTTAAAGGTTTTGGGTGAGGTAAGAAATAGAAATATATAATAAAAAAAATTGACCAATTGACATTGGCGAAAATATGTACTCCTATGAAACCAAAAGGGCCGTAATTTATCCAAGAGAACAAACCAGTGACATATCCAATAAGATGAACTAGAGCGTCCGACATTCCACCAAAAATAATTCCATAAATAGATAGACGTTGGATTTCCCTTTTAGGAACAGTGGCTATTAGGATTATTGTAAAAATTATGGAATAGATTGGATAGATAAAGTGTTTGGGCATTGCTATCTCCTTTAGATTGGCATAAATAAGACTTAATTTAGATTATCCACTTCCATGAATAATATGCTGTTGATAGATGATACAAAAACAAGCCAGTAATCTGGCTTGTTTTTGTAAAGACAATGTAGCTGATGAAATAAACTTACACCTTATGGAGTTGACCTATCAATTGTGTATAATATTTAGAATTGCTATACTAAGCTATAATATGTATTAAACACGTGGTGAATAATTATCCATACAAGGGTAGTGAAATTGGAGGAGGGAATAACAATGAGACTTGAAGGAAAAGTAGCTGTCATAACAGGGGCTGCTTCGGGAATGGGAAAAGAAGCAGAAGAAATCGCAAAAGTTGCATTATTTTTGGCATCGGATGATTCGAGCTTTGTTAATGCCACAGTCATCACTGCGGATGCAGGCTGGACTGCCTACTAAAAAGTTGGCATTTTTGTTTTTAAGTATTGAAGCAATAAGAACATTTCGGACAAGTCACCTGGAGTGTTCCCTTATTAATAGGAACCCTCATCTTGGCCTGGCATTTCTCACATTCTATGACCCGATGATCGACTAGCTTTAGAATCCGCGCCTGATCGAAACCGACAACCAATTCATCCCCAATTAGAAAAGAAGGTACTCCGCTGACGTTTCGGCCGATTAACTCCGCGCGTGCTTGCTCATCACGGTTAATATCCTTTTCGACAAAATGAATCTTATGCTGCGAAAGAAACTTCTTCGCTGTAAAACAATGCGGTCAGGTTTGTGTGGTGAACATTATGACGTTCTTCATAAAAAAATACTCCTTTCCCATATGCGTTATATTACGGTATGGCTTAATACCCATATGGGGTATGAGCAAATTATAAATCGAGTTCCCTTGTTTGTCAATCAGTCGTTCTGGCATAAAAACCGCGTATCCCCTTAGTCTCCATAGTTGGGTAAACCCAGCTATGAGAGACTAAGGGGATACGACTTTGGGTAAGATTCAAGGAGCAAAAATCTTGCAATTTATTGATACAAAATAGTAACTGTACTTCCATCTGATGTTGTTTCAACAGTCTGGGAGTACAGACCAGCTGCATCCTTTACATTAATTTGGAAGGTTGCGGGTAAACCTGTAATTAGATCTCCGGAATCCACAAGATGTGTTACGGTATATACGTTCCCAACATTTGTGAAGGTATTGGGATTACTTCCATTGATCTTAAAGTTACTTAATTTTGTAACTGGTACACTTGATGTAAAGGTTAGAGTAATAGTATCTCCATTCATTGCTTTTGTATTATCAACGTTATTAGATGAAATCGTTACATTGCTAATGATCGGGGCTTCTACTACATTTACAGTGCAGGTAGCTGTCTTTAATCCATCGGCTGTTGTGACTTTAATCGTTGTAGTACCAACTGCCAATGGAGTTACCACGCCATATTCGTCAACAGTTGCGACATCGGTATTACTGGATGTCCATGTTACATTTTGGCTTGTTCCAGTTGAAGAAGTTACTATCGCAGTCAGTGTTCCAGTTGCTCCACCTGCTGTTAGACTCATAGTGGATTGATTCAAGGTTACATCCGTTACTACTGCGTTTGTAGCGCCAATAATAACCATGCAGGTAGCCGCTTTAGATCCATCTGCAGTTGTGACAGTCACATATGCTGTTCCTGTACTGACTCCTACTACTTTGCCATTTGAATCTACCGTTGCAACTGCTGTGTTACTTGATGCCCAAGTTACATTATGATCAGCTTTAAATGGAGCTATTTTTACGGCTAGGGTACCACTTTGTCCAACGGTAAGGTTCATTCTCTTTTTTATAATTATTGCAGATACTTTATGAGTTGCACTAGCAGATGAAATACTTTGGGGATGTTTTTGAGTTACCCCTGGTTGTGATGCTAGTGCGGGTAATGACGAAGATAAGAAAAAACTCATAAGACAGATCGTCGAGCATAAAGCTTTAGTTTTTTGTTTCACTAATTATTCCTCCTTACATTTACTAAAAACCAACGTTAAAGTCGCCCCAATTCTCCTTTCTTGTATTCATTTAGTTTATACGTAAGATAACGGGTATTTTATGGGGGTGCTTCCATATTTTATTTCATGTAACCTATAATTAAGAAAAACTCCGCTTGAACGAAAGGCTTTGATTGATTTTAAAGAAAAGATCACTTTAGGGTGTATGACTTAATTACCGATCGTGGAAGGAAATAAAGAAAAGATGTTGAAAGTATTAGGAATTAGAGGAAACACTATGGGCATTTTCCTTAACTTACTGACAATAAGCTAATATACGATATACCCTAGGGTTTGGTTCATTAAACAAATGCTGCTGCTTATAATGGAGTCCAAGCGTACTATTATTATCATGGGAGTAATGAAGCGAGGGAAAAAAATGAGTATTTCGCAAAAAGAAA
>JAJYAS010000158.1 GCA_021779415.1 Bacillota bacterium | reverse complement strand
ACCGATGTCAACAAAAACGCCAAAATCGACCATCCGTCGAACGATCCCAGTCACCACATCCCCCTCTTTGAGAGTCTCTAGTAAATGGGTACGTTGGATTGCGCGCTCTTCTTCCAAAATAACTTTCTGAGAAAGCACGACTTTGCGCTTAGAGGGATCAAATTCAACCATCCGCAAGCGAAGAGTTTGCCCTAAAAACTGATTCAGGTCTTCAACATAACCTGGTTGGATTTGAGAGGCAGGAACAAAACCACGCATTCCGACATCAACCACTAAGCCACCCTTGACAACTTCAACCACCTTAGCCTGAATCTCTTCCTTACTCTCGGCTAAGGTTTCAAGGCGTTCCTTGGCTCTTTCTTCATCTGCTTGCCGTTTTGAAAGGACCGTATGCCCTTCTTCATTTTCCACACGTATGACCACTGCCGTAATTTCTTCCCCGATAGACACGACATCTTCCGGACGTGTCTGCCGACCTACAGCAAGCTCTTTAAGCGGTATGACACCCTCGGATTTCCAACCGATATCGACAAAAATCTCATCATTTGTTATCTTAACAACCTTGCCTGAAACCCTTGAACCAGGATGAAGCTCATGAAAATTTTCTGCCCAACTGGCCATATCCATCTCATTTTCATTAATCTCCGTCATCTTCTTATAAACCTCCTCAATTATCCAATCCGGTGTTGAAGCCCCTGCGGTCAAACCTGCCTTCTTAGCTTCCGTAAACCAGACGTTTTCTAATTCCTCCGCCGTTTCAATTAGATATGTTTTCGTGCGTTCCGCACAAATACTGGCTAGTTTTCGGGTATTGGCACTATTGCGCCCCCCCACGACCACCATCACGTCCACCACTTCTGCCAATTCACGGGCCACCATTTGTCGTTCAGCGGTGGCGTTACAGATCGTGTTATGCACGGTCAGTTCTTCCGTATGGCGTTTCAGCTCGTCGACAATTCCTTCAAAGTTTTCCGTCAGTTGAGTGGTCTGCGCCAAAACGGCTAAATGAGGGTAAAAAGGAAGTTCTTTAGCTTCCTCAACCGTCTGGATGGGGATGGCCTGTTCTCCCGCCCACCCCAAAATTCCCTGTACTTCTGGGTGAAGTTTGTCCCCCATGACGATCACTTGTTGTCCCATCTGAGCCGATTCGGCAGCCAACCGTTGAGCTTTCTGAACGAAAGGACAGGTGGCATCCACGACCTGAATTCCTTTACTTTCAGCCTCCTGATAGACATTGGGGGCTACGCCATGGGATCTGATAATTAAGGTTTGTTCAGCTTTTGCCTCTTCCAAAGCATTTACGACTTGAATCCCACGTTCTTCTAATCGTTTTACAACCTGTTGATTGTGAATGAGTGGTCCAAGGGAAACCGCAGATGACGTTTCCACTGTTCGTTCCGCCATATCTAGAGCGCGCTTCACGCCAAAACAAAACCCAGCTTTTGCTGCTCGTTTGACTTTCAAAATTAGAACCTCCCTAAAAAGCTTCAAGAACTAATTCTCTATTCTGCCTCCAAATTCCTGTCTATCCTTCCCTCTACAATAAAGAAAACATAAGTTTATACTTTCCGATAGTATAAAAAAAGATGCGACTGGAAGATATTCCAGTCGCATCCGATCTCTAAGTTAAGTTTGTGAGCCCCTAAGTTCAGACGTACTCGAACGTCTATTTTGCTGTTAGTTTTCTCGACACGGTAGCCATGGATTTTCCCGCTTTGCGGGCAGTGATAATCTGGTTCCATTTTATAAGGCTGTCGATCAATATAACCGCTACAAGAGCCAACATTACGATGATCATGCTAACCTTTAGATAGTCGTTCTTCGGCAAATAGTTCCAACGGACTGACCATACGCCAGCGTCGAACACCGTAAAGACCATATAAGTCAACGGGACCAAGGTCGTCCAAGCATAAATCATCTTCGTGCTGTTACGCAAGATCACCGTCGTACCAATGGCCAAGGCGACGACCCCAAGTAACTGGTTCGAAACGCCAAAGATAGGCCAAATCGAGGCAACATTTCCACCGTACAACATATAACCCCAAGCAAAAGAAATCACGACACTTGTAAGGATAACTCCGGGCCACCAGTTAGTATTTTTGAAGGGTTTGTAAACATACCTTCCTAGGAAATCCTGAAGAATATACCGTCCCACACGCGTTCCGGCATCAATCGTCGTTAAAATAAAGAGGGCTTCGAACATGATCGCAAATTGATACCAATACTTCATCAAATGTTCGCCCAATACTCTGGAGAAAATGTGCGCCATCCCGACAGCTAGGGTAACTGCTCCCCCTGTTCTTCCGGCGAGGTCCATTCCTACCAGACTAGACAAATGTTGTAGTTCCACCGTTGGAAGATGAAGGTTGGCAAACACCGCAGGTGGGAGATTGATGGCAAAATAGTCGCCGGGTGCCAAGACAGTGGCAGCAATGAGAGCCATCATGGCGACAAACCCTTCCATGAGCATCCCGCCAAATCCTACCAAGCGAATATCTCGTTCACTGCCAATCATCTTTGGAGTGGTACCGGAGCTAATCAGAGCATGGAATCCCGATAAAGCTCCACAGGCGATCGTAATGCTTACAAAAGGCCAGATGGGACCTGGTACGACGGGCCCACTACCCGCAAGTCCGAATGTGGAGAAGGCGGGCATTTGGAGTGCCGGATGCACCCAAACAATTCCCAAGGCCAAGGCTGCAATCGTTCCGATTTTGAGATAGGTACTGATGTAATCCCGAGGAGCGAGTAGCAACCACACGGGTAAGATTGCGGCAACCAAGCCGTAACAGGGAAGGATAATCCAAAGGGCCTTTTCCGACCAGTTAAAATACTGGGCAAGTCCGGAATTTTGCACTGTTGGTCCCAAGGCAACCGCAAGGATAACAAGGGCAAAGCCGATTAGGGAAGCTTCGCCAACTTTCCCAGGACGCAATTTATACATATACAAGCCGACGAGCAAAGCAATGGGGATCGTCATACTGATCGTAAAAGCTCCCCAAGGGTTGTTTTTTACAGCTCCAACCACCACTACAGCGAGTCCAGCCATAGCTAATACTAAAATGAAAAGGATGGATATGGCAGTGGCTAGTCCGGAAACAGACCCAAGTTCTTCTTTGGCAATCTCCGACAGCGAGCGTCCATCGTATCGAACAGAAGCAAACAAAATAACCATGTCATGCACGGCGCCTGCCATAACGGCTCCGATCAAAATCCAAACCGTGCCGGGTAAGAATCCGAATTGAGCGGCAAGCACTGGTCCAACCAGAGGTCCTGCACCTGCAATGGCAGCGAAGTGATGTCCGAAGACAACCCATTTATTCGTTGGAACAAAGTTCTGCCCGTCATTTAAACGATGAGCAGGGGTCACACGGGACTCCTCCACCATCAACACTTTTGTCGCTAAAAAGGCACCATAAATTCGATAAGCTAAAATAAGTACACAAGCTGAAATGATGACAAGTGTTAAGGCATTCAATAGTTCTCACCTCTCCTCTCTCTAATTACTGTTGTTTCCACCGCGTTTTCCCGACTATCCGCCCCCTTTCAACCAATACTGAAACAACAATAGTCACCTGTAGTATAATACGCGGTGTGAACAATTTTCTATAATGCCAGCATGAAACATAGATTATCTGTCTTGAGATTACAAATTTATGTATTCAACGCTTTATTAAACATCCAACCGCTCTTTAAGTACTTTCACATAAGTTCGACTCACCGGAATCTCAGGTGAATTCTCTTGATCAATGATAATCTTATAGGTCGCGTTAAACCAGGGAATCACTTCTTTGATCCGATCAAGGTTTACAATATACGCTCGATGAGTTCGCAAGAACTGAACGGGATCCAACCTCTCTTGGATTTCCTGTAAGCTGAACGTCGTCGGCCATATTTTTTGAGCTGTGACCAAACTGGCGTAGCGACCCTCAGCAACCACATAAAGCAACTCCTGCGGATCAATGAGGACGACGCGTCCTTTGCAAGTTGCTGCAAGTTTGCGCGGTCGTTGTTTAACCCCTACTTCTTGAATGAGTTGGGTGATTCTCCGCGTCAATTCTAAGTCATTAGGCTGCAAACGTTGAAGGATACGCTCAATCGTAACCCTTAAACGCTCCTGGGAAAAAGGTTTGAGAATGTAATCCACGGCATTAAGTTCAAAGGCACGGATGGCATGAACGTCGAAAGCGGTGGCAAAAACGACGGACGCATGAACGTCCATCTGCTGCAGGGCACGAATAACATCCAACCCATCCATGTCTTGTAGGTGGACATCCATAAATATGACCTCGGGTTGCAAGCTGGGAATATGTTCAAGGGCCTGGGTCCCACTCTCAAACTCTCCGATAATTTTTAGCATTGGATTTTGTTCTAACAAAAAGCGCAGTTCTTCACGTGCCGGTCTCTCGTCATCCACAAGTACTATATTGATCATAGAGTCGCTCCTTTAAAAACACTACCTGACGTGGGTACTCGAAACGAAATTAACGTTCCTTTATCAAGAGAACTTTCGATCAACAGCCCCTGTCCGTAGAGTCCCAATAATCGTCGGTGTACGTTCTTCAAACCTAACCCTGTCGGAGTACTTTCTTCATGATTTTCTTCTAATATGTTACGCAACTTGAAACTCGATATGCCGATACCGTCATCACGAACCGTTATCTTTAAGCCATCCCTCTCAATTGACACACGAAGAGATACGGTTCCACCATTTTCCTTAGGTAATAACCCGTGCTTAACTGCATTTTCCACCAAAGGCTGTAAAACGAGCGGGGGAAGTAAAAAACCCTCTGTCCCTGCCTCAATGTCCATATTGACCTGCAACTTGCCTCCAAATCGTGCCTCTTCGATCGCTAGATAGGCTTTTACGTGTTTACATTCTTCCCGCACGGAATGGAACGCCACCCCCTGGCGCATATTTTGGCGTAAAAATTCACCCAAAAAAATTAGAACTTCACGTGCCTTTTCGGGCTGAGTCCTAATTAGGCTAACGACAGTATTAAGGGTATTAAATAAGAAATGCGGTTGAATCTGAGCTTGAAGTACACGAATTTCAGCTGCATTGCGCAACTCTTTTTGGTGTTCAAGATCTGCTAGTTCAAGTTGAGTCGAAAAAAGTTTCCCCAGCCCTTCCGCCAGCGTTAAATTGACCTTAGATTTACCACGCTGAGCACGATAAAGTTTTAAGACTCCAATGGTTCTCTCCCCTTGTCGTAGAGGGACGATAATCGCCGATCTCAAAGGACACTTTGGATCTTGGCAATGAATCTCCGTTTCTGATATGGCTTGAATGGGTTTTCCAGTTTGTAATACTTTATGGGTTGCCTCTGTCAAAATAGGTTGTCCAAGAAAATGGTGGTCCTCTCCTAAGCCAACATACGCAAGAATTTGTTTCGTGTCTGTTAAGGCCACTGCCGCCACATGGGCGATAGTATGAATGCATTGAGCAGCCTTCTGTGCACTTTCCTCATTTAAACCCGTTCGAAAGTAAGGCAACGTCACATCCGCGATATGTAAAACATTCTGGGCTTGAAGGGCAGCAATCTGTTCCTCTTCCATATACAACGTCTTGACAATGACGAGAAAAAGGCCCACCCCAAGTCCATTAACTACCATCATTGGCACGGCAATAATCTTCACCAGGTTCCAAGCTTCATTGAAAGGTTGAGCGAGCACAAGAATAATGACCATCTGCAGGACTTCTGCAACCATCCCTACCCCAATGCCTACTCTCCAATCGCTAGCCTTATCCCGTGCCAGCCGAAAAACGAGCCCTCCCAATAAGCCCTCCATTGTGGTCGATACAGCACAAGCAAGACCAGTAAACCCTCCGAAAACGAAATAGCGGTGAAGACCGGCAATAATTCCAGCCCCCAACCCCACCAAAGGTCCACCGAGCAAGCCTGCACTCACCGCACCTATGGCACGCGTATTCGCCAAAGCCCCATGAATCGAGATTCCGGAATAGGTCCCTGACATAGAAAATACACCAAAAATAAGAATCAAGGTTAACGTCTCACGCTGCGTTATTTGGGAACGCAAAAAGCGACGAAAGACTCGGCTCCTCGTCATCAGAAACGCTACTGTGACAATAACACTGAGCCTTTCCGCTAAGGCCACGAGTAATTCCATAGCTTCGTCCTCTTTTCACAAGTCGTGGCAATCTTGTTGGCTTACTTCGCTTCAGGTAATTCGTGCACCGCCTGCATAATGCGGTCAGCAATCCATTCTCGACGGTTTTGGACCCCTTCCGGAGCCTTCAACATCTGAGCTGTCAGCGGTTGACCCACCACGACCGTAATTTTCCCCCAACCTTTTCTTAACAATCGTTTGGTTCCGAGTACCTTGATAGGAACAACAGAGGCCTTGCTTTTTTCCATCAATAGGACCATGCCTGGCAAACCTTTTTGGACTTCCCCGTTCTTAGAGCGTGTTCCTTCAGGAAAAAGCCCTAAGACCTGACCTTCTTTCAAAAGTGCCAAGGATTGTCGAATGGCATTCATATCCCCTTGCCCACGTTTAACCGGAAAGGCACCGAGCTTAGAGAAAATCCAACCTAAAACAGGAATAGCAAATAATTCTTCTTTAGCCATAAAGGAAACATGGCGAGGCAGACTACTGGCCGCGACAATGGGATCCCATAGGCTAACATGGTTAATCGCCAAAATAACGGGCCCTTCGACCGGCAAATTCTCCACGTCGTGGATTCTCCAACCCATCAAGTGGAACTGAAGGCGAAAGAACCCTTTCGCAAAATCGTATAACGTCATCTTGCTCCCTCCTACGCTAAGGCTAGAATCCTCTCTACGATCACTTCCACACTTAAACCCGTCGTATCAAGTATCACTGCATCTGAGGCGGGTTCGAGTGGCGAAACCTCACGCTCTGTATCCTGGCGGTCACGTTTTAGCATATCCTGCTGAACCTCTGCTAAGGAAAGGTCTTTGCCAGAATTCTTAAGTTCTATCCAGCGACGTCTCGCCCGCTCTTCAGGACTCGCTGTTAAGTAAATCTTGACATCCGCTTCAGGTAGAACATGCGTGCCAATATCACGGCCATCCATGACGACTCCTCCACGAGCAGCCTCTAGTCGTTGTAATTCGACCAAGCGTTTTCTAACCCCCGCATAGGCTGCGACGATCGAAACAGCGCGCGAAATTTCTGGATTTCGGATCGCTTGAGTGATATTCTCTCCATCACACCATACCGTTTGCTCCTTCGTGTGATCAAGCACAACGTCTGTGGTTTTAACAAGTTCACTGACTCCTAACTCATCGTCTAAGGGGATTCCATGCTTAAGTACTTTATAAGCGATTGCCCGGTACATGGCACCTGTATCTAAATAGAAAAGGTTGAGTCGTTGAGCTACAATCTTGGCAATCGTACTTTTACCGGCACCGGCAGGACCATCAATG
>JAJYAS010000157.1 GCA_021779415.1 Bacillota bacterium | reverse complement strand
AGGAATGTCGTGGATCTTGGCACCAGCAGCTGTTCAAGGAGAAGCAGCACCCCGGGAAGTAGCTCAAGCGATTGCTCGCCTCAATCGTTATAAAAAGGTCGATGTCATAATTGTCGGTAGGGGTGGGGGATCTTTAGAAGAGTTATGGGCCTTTAATACTGAAGTTGTGGCTCGGGCTATCTCAGCATCCGTTATTCCGGTCATTTCTGCGGTGGGGCATGAAACGGATGTAACGATATCAGACTATGTGGCAGATTTGCGTGCACCGACCCCCTCAGCCGCGGCTGAATTGGCGGTGCCGATATTACAAGACCTAAAGTTTCAACTCATTCAACTGCGTGCTCGGCTTCAAAGTGATATGGGGATGGTGATCGAGAGGAAGCGTCAGTCGCTTGAGGGGATTGCAAATAAGGGACCTCTTAAAGATCCTTTCTGGCGCATTGATCAAAATCGCCAACGCTTAGATACTGTGCAGGTGCGCCTACAAGAGAGCATGACTAGATTTGTAACCGATAAAAATGGTATACTAACCCTATTGGCAGCTAAGTTAGACTTGTTGAGCCCTTTGGCTATTTTGGGTCGTGGCTACTCGTTGACCTATGATGCCGAGGGGAAACTTCTACGCTCCGTACAAAAGGTTGAGGTTGATGAACAAATCAGGATTCGCTTAGGAGAAGGAAGTCTATACTGCCAAGTGTTAGAGAAGGAGATTTAATCCATGAGCAATGAAAATCGGTCGGAGGATCTTTTTGTTGAGTCTTCTGAGCAAGAACCCCTCTCTCTGGAATTTGGAATCCAAAATTTAGAGAAAATCGTGAAATTGCTTGAACAGAAAGATCTTCCTTTGGAAAAGGCTTTGGACTTATTTAAGAAGGGCGTTGGTCTTGTACAGTACTGTTCCAACGTTTTGGATCAAGCGGAAAAGCAGATGGAAATTCTGCTTGAAGATCAGGACGGACAGATGGAGATTAAACCTGCAAGTTTTGAAGTGGAAGGATGAACTTAAAGCGTGTTCAAAGAGACGTTTCAGCGCTATCTCACCATGGTTGAACAGAGCCTTGCACAATTGCCATGGGACAAGGACAGCTTAAATGAGAGCATGTATTATTCCTTGATTGGTGGAGGTAAGCGTATACGACCAGTTCTCGCTCTGGCCTCTGCAGAGGCTGTAGGTGGTCAACTGCAAGATATTTTACCTGCTGCGGTTTCCCTGGAACTTATTCATACGTATTCCTTAATCCATGATGATTTACCCGCCATGGATAATGACGATTATAGACGGGGAAGATTATCAAACCATAAGGTTTTTGGTGAGGCACAGGCTATTTTAGCAGGGGATGCCTTATTAACCTATGCTTTTGAACTTCTAGCAGCCCCAGGCCTTGGGTTACCTGAGAGGCAACTCCGTGTTATTCGTGAGGTTGCGGTGGCAGCTGGAAAAGCGGGTATGGTTGGTGGGCAGGTAGCGGATGTCGCCGGAGAAGGGAGAACGCTGAATTTAGAAGAGATTGAAAAGATTCATAAGGCAAAAACGGGTGCTTTACTGACAGTTTCTGCACGGCTCGGTGGAATATTAGCAGGTGGTACTGAGCTGCAGGTTGAAGCTTTGACCGACTATGCCCAGGCCTTGGGATTAGCGTTTCAAATAAAAGACGATATACTCGATGTGGTGGGGGACAGTGAAACAATTGGTAAACCCGTCGGGAGTGACCTTCGCCAGGGTAAGTCGACTTATCCCTCTTTGTTAGGGCTAGAAGGCGCTGAACGAGAGATGCATACCCAAATACAAAAAGCACAGTCTGCCTTAAAGCCTTTTGGTATAGGTGCAACCTTTCTAAACGAGCTAGCTTACTACATAGAACAACGCCAGCATTGAAAGAGGTCGTGATCATGCCGATTATCCCAGGAATCTTCTACAATGCCATCCTTGTTTCCGCTGTGACAGCTTGGTTAATAGCCCAACTCCTTAAAGTCGTTGTAAATTTGTTTTTACTGAGGAAACTGAATCTTCAACTACTTCTGAGCTCAGGCGGTTTTCCTAGTTCTCACTCCGCAACGGTAAGTGCTCTAGCCTTAGGAATTGGAAAATACTATGGGTGGGATTCCCCCATCTTTGCTGTTTCTGCCGTTTACGGAATGGTAGTGATGTATGACGCCGCAGGGGTACGACGAGCGGCGGGGAAACAAGCCGAAGTTCTCAATCAGTTGGTTGAAAATCTATACCTAGGATCTGACCTTGCCCAGGAACGTCTGAAAGAACTCATCGGACACACTCCGTTTGAAGTATTCGGGGGTGTGATCGTAGGAATCATTGTGGGATTGCTGGTCTGAGGTCGGGTTGAGGAGGGTTAACAAATCGTTGGCAGTACGCAAACGTAAGAGCTGGAAACATCTCGTGGTTGTTTTTATTGGAAGTTTTGTCATTGCGGCTATTGTGGGAATGGGTTCTGAATTGCTGATGCGCCGGGCGGCGTCATTATGGTTAGCCGCACTGTTTCTTTTGACGGTGATCGGGGTTCATATTGTGTTTGATGTAGTCGGAATTGCAGCCACAGCAGCCACTGAAGCTCCTCATCATGCCAGGGCAGCTAACCGTGTCAAGGGCGCGCGCCAGACCGTCTATCTCGTGCGTCATGCCGATTTGGTGGCGAATATAGCCAATGATGTCGTGGGAGATGTTACTGGGACCTTAAGTGGAGTGATGGCTGCGTCGATTGTCATAGATATTATCCGGTATTATCCGACTTTAGGAGCGAAAGAGATTTGGTTAACCACTTTTATTTTAGCCTTAGTGGCGTCGATAACCATTACAGGCAAAGCTGTCGGAAAATCCGTTGCCATTCAAGACGCTAATAAAGTGATGGCCTGGGTCGGGAGTGCGATTGCCACGGTTGAACAAATCACGGGTTGGAACTTGACTGGACAGAAAAAACGAGGAGGAAAGAAGGATGGGGCTACTCGAAAAAATTCATGAGCCGAAGGATTTGCGTAGTTTGGATTTCACCGAACTTGAAACTCTGGCGCAAGAGATTCGGCGAGAAATGATTGACGTGGTCTCCAAAAATGGTGGTCATTTAGCTTCGAACCTCGGAGTTGTTGAACTGACTTTGGCGATACATAGAACCTTTGATAGCCCCCACGACAAGATTGTGTGGGATGTTGGTCATCAGACCTATGTTCATAAGCTTTTGACGGGTCGATTAGACCGTTTTAATACGATTCGCAAATATAATGGACTGTCCGGCTTCCCTAAACGGGCAGAGAGCGTCTATGATTGCTTTGAAACGGGTCATTCCAGCACATCTATTTCCGCAGCAGTGGGGTTTGCCAAAGCACGAGACGTTCTTCGAGAGAATCACCATGTTTTGGCGGTAATCGGAGATGGTGCGATGACCGGCGGAATGGCTTTTGAGGCCTTAAATCATGCGGGGCAAAGTGAAACCAATATGATTGTGGTCTTAAATGATAACGAAATGTCCATTTCTCCTAATGTAGGAGCCATGTCCTCTTATCTTAATCGATTGAGAACTGACCCACGGTATGATAAACGCAAAGAAGATATTGAGTACCTCTTAAAACGCATACCGGGTATCGGAACACAAGTCGCCAAGATGGTGGCCAAAGCCAAAGATAGTCTGAAGTATCTTTTGGTGCCGGGACTTATTTTTGAAGAATTAGGTTTTACCTATTTGGGACCGATTGACGGGCATGATCAAGCCTTGGTTGAACAGGTTCTAGACCAAGCTAAACATAAAAAGGGACCCGTGCTTGTTCATGTCTTGACGCAGAAAGGGAAAGGCTACCGACCTGCAGAGGAAAATCCCGATATCTTTCATGGAGTCGGCCCTTTTGATACAGAAACGGGTAAGAGAACTAAAATTTCTGCTCCACCGACCTACACGACGGTGTTTGGGGAAACTCTTTGCGCGCTCGCTATGGAAGAACCTAAGATCGTGGCCATTAGTGCAGCTATGCCCAGTGGAACTGGCCTTAATGTGTTTGCCAGTCAATTTCCTGAACGCTTTTTTGATGTCGGCATAGCAGAACAACATGCTGTTACATTTGCAGCGGGGTTGGCCTTTGGGGGCCTTAAGCCTGTTGTGGCAATTTATTCTACCTTTTATCAACGAGCCTTTGATCAAGTATTACATGATGTCTGTTTGCAACAGGCCAACGTTGTGTTAGCCATTGACCGTGCTGGAGTTGTAGGGGATGATGGGCCTACGCATCACGGAGTATTTGACATTTCTTTCTTTAGGATTATGCCCAATCTGGTTATTATGGCGCCAAAAGATGAGAACGAGTTACGCCATATGCTCTATACTGCATTACAACACAGTGGACCTGTGGCCTTGCGTTATCCGAGATCGGTTGGGCAAGGTGTGAAACTGGATGAGACGTTAATGAATATCCCCATTGGCAAAGCGGAAGTCTTACGTCAAGGCAAGGATGTGACTTTGATTGGAATCGGCCCAATCGTCAATGTCTGTCTACTGGCTGCTCAGGAATTACGCCACAGCGGTGTTGACGCTGCGGTCATTAACTTGCGTTATGTCAATCCGCTGGATCGTGAACTCCTTATCCATTATGCGCGCTTGACAAAGCATATTATTACGATTGAAGACCAAGTTCTTAAGGGGGGCATGGGAAGTGCTATCCTTGAACTTCTGGAAGAAGAAGGTATAGAAGGCGTTGCTTGCGAACGGCTAGGGTATGATGGGTTTGTGGATCAGGGACCAATTTCTCAACTTCATAAAGTCCATGGATTGTCAGTTAAAGGGATCATGCAAGCAGCAGAACGCTTACAATTAATCCGCCGCGTCGCACAATCCTAGGGGGGAGTTTTTCACGGGGACATAAGCAGAGACGGGAAGGGATACTGTGGCAAAGGGTAAGGAACGCATTGATGTCTTATTAGTTAAGAATGGGTTGGCTACCAGTCGTGAGAAGGGCAAAGCAATGGTTATGGCGGGGATCGTGTTTGTCGGTGGGCAGCGCGTAGACAAGCCCGGCACGGAACTCGCGGAAGAATCCTTGATCGAACTGAAAGGGGAGACCTTGCCGTTTGTTTCTCGTGGTGGACTCAAGCTAGCTAAAGCGGTTGAAGAGTTCGCGCTCATATTCAAAGATCAGGTCGTCGTTGATATCGGGGCTTCCACCGGGGGCTTTACGGACTGTGTTTTGCAAAATGGCGCGAAGCGAGTTTATGCGGTGGATGTCGGATATGGACAATTGGATTGGAAACTTCGGACAGATCCGCGCGTTGTCTCGATGGAACGGGTGAATGCTCGTTATTTGAATAAAGAATCTCTCCCCGAACAAGTGGATTGGGTCGTTTCAGATGTTGCTTTCATCTCGATTACAAAGATATTCTCAGCCATGTTAGCCATCCTTAAAGACGGCGGTCAGGTGTTGACCTTGATTAAACCCCAATTTGAGGCCGGACGGGAACATGTGGGAAAAAAAGGGGTCGTTAAAGATGGCTTAGTTCATCGACAGGTGTTGGAACAAGTCCTCAGTCAGGCTGAAAGTGTGGGCTTTCGGGTACTAGGCGTGGCTTATTCTCCGATTCGTGGCCCGGAAGGCAATATTGAATACCTAGCTTGGTTGGGGTTACATACGGGTTCGGAAGTCAACTGGCATGACGAACTGGAACGTTTGGTTCAAAACGCTCAGAAAGAGACGGAGTAACGTATGGAAAGAGTCGTTGGTTTATGGCTCAATCAGAGCAAACCGGAAGCACAGACGTTGGCTCTCCAAATTATACCTTGGTTCCAAGCTCGCGGATGGAAAGTTTTGACAGAGTGGATAGATATTGTAGAGCACGGAGCGGAGTTTTTAATTTCCTTGGGTGGGGATGGGACGCTCCTTCAAGCAGCTCGAGAAGGTGCGCCTTTGGGGATCCCTGTGTTAGGGGTTAATTTTGGGCGATTGGGGTTTTTATGTGAAATTGAGCGGGAAGATATTTATGGTGCCTTAGAAAAGATTTTGCAAAAAGACTTTAAAATTCAAAAACGGTTAATGTTTAATGCCCTTATTGAACGGGAGGGCTCGAACGATCTTTCTCAGTTGGTCTTAAATGATGTCGTATTTTCTCGGGAGAGCGAGGATGGAGTCATAACTCTGCAAGTGAATTTGTCGGGGGAACCCTCTGTAAGTTATCCGGCGGACGGCTTGATTATTGCAACCCCAACGGGTTCCACAGCTTATTCGCTATCCGCGGGTGGACCGATTATTAGCCCCGATGTTCAGGCAATTTTACTGACTCCATTAGCAGCACATTCCCTGTCGGCACGCCCCATGCTTGTTTCGGATCAGGAAGAAATTAAAATCCTTCTAGCCCACGGAGAGCAATGTCTAGTGACCTTTGATGGGCGGCATAGTGTTAAGATTTGTTCAGGTGAAACCGTCGTGATTAAGGCCGCTCCAATTAAGGCTCAGCTCATACGGGTAGGAAGCCGAAGTTTTCCCCAAGTGGTCCGAGAAAAGTTAAGAGATCGTTGGCATGAATAAATTCGAGGTTCGAGGCGGGAGTTAAGGGCGGTTATGCGCTAGGTGCAGAGTTCGCGCCTCGCGCTTCGTGTTTCGTGTAAAGGAGGTTAGTGTATGAAAGCCCGTCGTCAGATGAAGGTTCAAGAAATTATTACAAAGGAGATTATTCGCACGCAAGAGGAACTTGCAGATAAATTGCACTTATCAGGATTTGATGTCACTCAGGCAACAGTTTCCCGGGATATTAAAGAAATGGGACTCATTAAAGTTCCAAGTTCGGGCGACGAATACCGCTATGCTGTTCCGAGCGAAGTGCATCCAATAAACTTGCAAGATCGCCTAAAACGAGTGCTTCGTGAAACCGTAGTTTCAATTAATGACACGGAAAGCCTTGTTGTGATTCGAACTATCCCGGGAAATGCCCATGCGTTAGCGGCTGTCATGGACAATAGTAACTGGGAAGAGATCATCGGCACAGTCGCAGGAGATGACACGATTCTTTTGGTTATTAAGCCGAAAGAGGCTGTTGCAACAGTCTTAGAACGGATTACCACCTTGCTTGGATAGGAGGGACGTTATGCTTGCGGAGTTGCACGTGGAAAATTTTGGCTTGATGGAAGCAGTTCGTTTAAGTTTCGGTCAGGGGTTGACGGTGTTCACAGGAGAAACGGGTGCTGGGAAATCCATGCTGATTGACGCCTTGGGGGTTCTTTTGGGTGGACGAGCCAGCGCAGACCTGATCCGGCATGGGGAAGCTCAGGCCCGAATTGAAGGGGTTTTCGAAGACCTGGCCGCAGAGAACTTAAGACGGCTAGAAGAAGCGGGTTATCCAGTTGAAGAGGGCCAATTGTTTCTCTATCGAGAAATAAACACCTCGGGTAAAAACATTTGCCGTGTTCAAGGTCGTACGATTCCGCTTACCCTCTATCGT
>JAJYAS010000156.1 GCA_021779415.1 Bacillota bacterium | reverse complement strand
AAGCTTACTATTGAGCACCCTGCGCGCTTGAACTTTATACCACGCCATGACAGCATCTTGAATATTGACCGGACATTCACCGTCGGGTAAGTCTTGGGGTATAAGTACCACAAGAACCTGCCCCTCTAAACTAACATAAATTGATCGACGAGCGTGTTTTTTGATACTCAGTTCCAAGATTTTGCCTCGATAAGGGAACGCTTCCCCTTCGATATATTGTCTAGGTGAATGTTCCTCAATCTCTCGATTTGCCAGCCAATGTTTTAAGATCCATTCTTGTTTAGCATCCAATAGTTCTTTCAGTTGCTTTGCAGATACATTCTTAGGTGCCGAAATCCGAACACGATCGTCCAATATGCTCAGCGTGATCCTTCGATAACGCACACTCCGTCGCTCCTCATAGGGAATTATTTCACCCCTAATGCTCAAAGTATCCACCTGATCCTCCTCATCAATCTCCACTTTTCTTCATCTTAACATAACTTTTTTTGATTTGGCGCTTGCATGTCTATTACAATGTGCGAAATTTGCAAAAGATTCCTCAATCCAATAATATAATAATGAGTCAATCAATGTATGTAAAATGATTTGAGAAAGAAGATGGTTATAATGGAATTACTAGATGCCATAAAATCTCGACGAAGCATTCGAAAGTTTAAATCCGATCCCATACCAGAACCGCTCATTACTCAACTTATCGAAGCCGCACAACTAGCTCCTTCGGGAAGTAATATTCAACCTACGCGCTTTGTCGTAATTAAAAGTGATGCGGTTCGTGCGCAATTGAGTCAAGCTACCCCTTTACCGTTTGTCAGCCAAGCACCCGTTATCCTTGCCTGCTGTGTTGATACAGAGTCTTTAGGAGGCATGGGCATACGGGCGCGGGAACTCATGGAAGCAGGGGCCTTCGCTGATACCCCCCTAGATAAGATGGACCCAGAAAGCTATGCTAAGCGCAAACCCATGGATCCAGCTACCGCTGAAGCCTATCTTCGCTTAAACGCAGCCATTGCCATTGACCACATTACATTACGTGCTGTTGACCTTGGTCTTGGTACGTGTTGGGTTATGATGTTTGACCAAGCGAAAGTCAAAGAGCTCCTAGGGTTGGGTGAGACGTACAATGTCGTGGCCTTAATCCCCATTGGTTACCCTGACCAAAATCCCAAGGCTCGTCCTAGAATTGAGTTGAGTCAGATCTTACTTAAAGAGGTTTAAGACGGAAATTATGGCTAGCGCCAAGCGCTGGCCATGGATGGCCAAGTGTCCCTGTAGCCAAGGATGGCGAAAAGGGACCCTTAGTTGCACATGTTCACAAAGTATATAACGTAAGTTTATACTTTCTGCCCTGATCGTATAAACAGAGGAAGAGCTAGGCTCTTCCTCTGTTATAGCAAACAAGGACCTTGTCCCCTTATTCATGAAATTTGGTAACTAAAAAATGCAAAAAACGAGAAATGTTGTGACAGAGTGAATAATTTGGAACAACTAATATGAAATCATATACTGCATACTCGATTGTTGAAGAGCATCAGGGCCTTACTGTTGAGGTTTACTTAAAACAAGTTTTAATGTATTCGGGAAGAAAGATTCAGAAGCTGACCCGACTAAAGGGAATTCTATTGAACAAAAAAACTGTTTTCTTGCAGAAGAAAGTTAAAACGGGAGATATTTTACGCGTTTTGGCTCTTGAGGACTTATCCTATGGAGTCGAACCGGAGTCAGGGCCAGTTGAAATATTGTATGAAGATAGCTATCTAATAGTATTGAACAAGCCTTCAGGACTACTGGTGCATCCGGCGGGCCAAACTTCCCAGGGTACGTTAAGCAATTACCTCGCCAATTATTATCAACAACAGGGAGTAATTTGCACAGTTCGTCCCATACACCGCCTGGACAGAGAAACTTCGGGGTGTGTTATATTTGCCAAAGACAGCCCTACTCAAACCCTGTTAGAGACATCCCTGAAGGAAGGAATTTTGAAGCGCACTTACCAAGCAGTGGTGAATGGAATTGTGAATCCTCCAGACGGAACAATCGATACGCCGATTGGTCCACATCCCACCAAGCCGAACCGGCGCGCCGTTAACCAAAAAGGAGACCAGGCCATAACTCATTACAAGACAGTTCAGAACTTTTCCGAAGCTTCCCTGTTAGAACTAACTCTAGCTACCGGCAGAACACATCAGATCCGGGTTCATTTAACCCATATCGGCCATCCCATTATCGGGGATAAGATGTACGGAAAAGGCTCAGCTCTCATTTCCGGACAAGCCTTACACGCCCTTTCTTTGCACTTCCCACATCCAGTTGAGCAACGTGATATTGTGGTTGAGGCTCCGTTTCCAATGAATTTTCTACGAGTAATTGAGTATTGCTCCAAGTAAAATAAAGCAGTCGTTCATCCTTCTATTCATAAATAGCGTCAATTTCACGAGCATAGTTTTTGATAACGTTACGAAATTTTATTTTCAAGGTTGGAGTAACTTCATCCAGATCAGGAGAGAAGAAACGGTTGCAGATATGATAGCTTTTTATGGCTTCATATCCTTCTAATTCTTCGTTTGCATCTTTAATATCCAGATCGATCAATTTTCTCACTTCAGGGTGTGTGGTAAAATCAATTCCTATTTTAACAGTGACCCCATCTAACTTGACCATCTGGCGTTCGTCAAATTGAATTCTCCGCTCAGCTAGAATTTTTATGATTACATCGAATTTTGGTACGATAATAGCAGTTACATATTTTCGTTCGTCACCTATTGCACAAACCTGCTCTATATAATGAGAAACAGCAAAGCGGTTTTCTACCTTAGCACGGGGTACATTTTTACCTGTATCAAGGACCATGATGCTTTTTTTGCGATCAATGATCTTGTAATAATCCAGCCCTAACTTTTGATTGCGAATAGTTGAACCAATATCCCCAGTATGAAAGTAACCTTCCGAGTCGTGCTTCGCGTGAAAATCCTGTGCCCTGCTTCATTTTCAGCCTCCTTAGAAATTGTGGATAATAGATCAATGAATAATGATTCACTTAATATTATCACGAGGCAAGGCAGAATTATATCATAATTCTAACGATTTAAAAAATTTAACCCAAAGCCGTTTCCACTATCACTCTGGGATAAACCGGTGCTTGGTCTATGGTACATGTGTATCTATTTCGAATATTTAACGTTCTAAGGGGAGAAGTTATGCCACAATCTGCAGTTTTAGAACTCACCAACTTAAGAAAAACAATTAAAGGTAAGAAAATCGTCAAAGGAGTAAACCTCGCTCTTTATCCCTCCCAGATTTTTGGTTTTCTGGGGCCTAATGGCGCAGGAAAAACTACGACAATCCGTATGATTGTTGGATTAATCAAGCCGACCGAAGGGTCAGTAACCATATGTGGCTATTCCGTAGCCCACGATTTTGTGAAAGCCCTGTCGAATGTCGGCTGCATTATCGAGAGCCCCGATATGTACAAATACTTAACAGGGATGGAAAACTTAATACAATTTGCTGCAATGGATAAAACCATAAGTCGGCAACGGATTAAAGACGTTGTGGAAATGGTGGGTCTCCATCATCGGGTCAATGACAAAGTAACTACCTATTCTTTGGGTATGCGTCAACGCCTAGGAATAGCCCAGGCCATCATGTCACGGCCCAAGCTTTTAATTCTTGACGAACCAACGAATGGCCTTGACCCTGCCGGGATTACTGAGTTCAGAAATCTGATCAGAAAACTTGCCTATGAGGAAGGTATGACAGTCTTCGTATCCAGCCATTTACTGTTGGAAATTCAGCACATGTGTGATGTTGTCTCCATCATCAAGCAAGGGAGTGTCATCAAAACGGCCAATGTCCAAGAAATCATACATGATGATCGGATAGAATGGCAGTTAAATAATCCGGAGAAAGCGATTGCGCTCCTCAGAGAACATTGGAATATTGAAGCTGCTCAGTTAAAAAAGAATACCATTATTGCGGGTATAGGCCTGCATCGTCTTGATAAAATTAATGAATGTTTTATTAGAGAAGGCCTAGCCCTCACCTATTGCACTGCAAAGCAAAGCTCGTTAGAAGATCTATTTTTAGACCTTACGGAAGGTGATGAAATTGTTTAGCCTTATTGAAAATGAAGTCATTAAAATGATTTCCAAAAAACGACTTATGTTTGTTTTGGCCATTCTTATTGTCCTGATCTCGGTCTTTGCCTATGGTCAAAACCAATCCTTAGCCAGAACCAAGGCTCAACTCTCGCAACGAATGGGAATTACCGCCACGGATGACTGGCACAAGCTTGCTAACCAGCAGTTAATCGATATGAAGAACAGGCTTGACAGCCCTTATATGGACGAAAAAAGCAAATCTTATCTCCAGGTAAGAATGGAGCAACTTCAATATAATGTTGATAATAATATTAACCCGCTGGAACAGTCTGCGGCGAAATTTACCACCAAGTTTATGGAACAATCGATTTTCTTATTCTTACCCCTTTTGATTATTATGCTGGCCGCAGATATGGTGTCAGGGGAAGCCTCGAATGGAACGATTAAACTTCTTCTTGTCAGAAACGTTCCTAGGTGGAAGATTCTTCTCAGCAAATATTTAACCCTGGTGATCTTGGAGGTTTTGGTTGTCGTCTTTGCTTTTGTGCTCTCAGCAATTATTTCAGGATTCTTCTTTGGCTTCGGAGGATGGCTAGCCCCGGTAGCGACAGGTTTCAAAGTCTTGGCGGGAAAATTGGACTCCTCCACCGTCTTTAACGTCCCTCAGTGGCAATATGCTCTCATGGTATATTCCTTAGCTTTCTTTGTCTCCGTCGTGGTCGGCAGTATCTCGTTTATGATCTCTATCCTTGTAAGAAGCACGGCTGCTTCGATCGGGATTATTATGTCCACCCTTGTAGCGGGTAATTTCATCAGCTACTTTCTCTCGGATTGGAAGATAACACGCTACATGTTCATGGTCAATCTGCGACTCACCGATTATTTATCAGGATCGTTCCAACCTATCGAAGGGATGACTATGCTTTTCTCAGTCACAGTCCTTTTAGGCTGGACTATCGCTTCGATCATTATTAGCTTTCTCTATTTTACAAAACAAGATATCCTCGTCTAAGGAGAAATGAACGTGTTAAAAAAGAGCATGTGGTATTCAATTCTTACGATCGCCTTCGTGGGCCTCATCGTTTTATCGATGGGCTTCTATCAGGCGATCATCGTCACGACGGCGGTCAATCCTCAGCCATCGGCTAAACCCCCCATGACTCAAACTAAAGCAAATTCAACAAAACTATCGTCCAAGAATTCCAACTCGTTTCAAATGCTTATCTTGGGAGACTCTATTGCCAAAGGAACCGGCGATGAAAAGGGCAAGGGGTTTTCAGGCTATCTACCCGAGTCTTTCAAAAACGACACCTCTAAAGAAATTCTCATTAATGACGCAGGAATAGACGGATTGGAAAGCCTAGGCCTTCTAGAGCAGCTCCAAAGCAAAAGGCTTGATAAAACCATCGCAGATTCGGATATGACCCTAGTCTCTATCGGTGGAAATGACCTCAGAAGCATCCTTACCCTGAACGATCTCGCTAAAGAAGATCAATTTAAAGTGAGACTAGACAGTTATCTGAGCAATTTAAAACAAACACTCAAAATCCTTAGAACTGACAACCCAAATTCTCTCATTATTTTCCTAGGCCTATATAATCCGTATGAAAAAGTAACCAGCCCAGAAGATACTAGACTCTTGAATGAGTGGAACTATAATAGCCAACAGCTCATTGAAGAGGATGGAAAGGGGATTTATATTCCAACTTATGACCTGCTGAAATTTAATCTAGGTCGCTATCTCGCCAAGGATGGACTGCACCCAAATTCTGCAGGATATCAAGCGCTCACCAATAGAATTAGTAGATCGGTTGAGGCAATCATCGCAGGATCGTAGAAATAAAAGCCTCCCCATAATGGAGAGGCTTTTACCATTATTTCTTTTGTTCCTGTGCTCCCATTTACATTCCACCGACGGGTGGAGAAAACGCAACCGTATCCTGGTTTTGCAAGATTTGTCCAAGGTCAACTTGCCGACTATTGACCATACAGATGGCAACATCTTCTAGCGGTAGATTATGCTTTTTGATGATATCAATCACCCGGCTATTTTCCTCTAGTTGAGTAGTTTTTTCTTCAAACCGACCTTCACGAAGGTCTCCAAAGAGCTTTACATTGACTTCCATTTCTAGGCCTCCTTAGTTGTATATCCCTTGTATCTAAAAATTATATACTTGGTCCAGCTCTTCACCAGCAAAATCCCAAGTAGCATTGTGTGGGGGAACCGGTTCACTGAAGAATTCTGGCAGACGGTCATCCTTATTAGTAAATCCAGCTGCTTTATTGAATGTTCTTTCAGTCTTAAGTACAAGCCGTCCCATATTAAACCAATCGTCCACTGACCAGTTTGTCCCATATTGAGCGTTAATCATATCAATTAAGGCAAGAGAGACTGTTTCGGAATCTAGTAGGGCAAAGGCAGTGAAAATGCATAAACCTGCACTATCAATAGCTGCCGTTGCAATTTGCAAGTTCCTGGAAAGTTCAATCTGACCCTCCTTAGCCAAGGGATCAATACGCCCCCCCACATTTAAAACATTCGAAGTAACTGAATACCCCGCTGTATGATCTGCGCCCATCGTAGTCGTGGCGTAAGTCACACCAATTCCCTTGACTGACCGTGGGTCGTAGGCTGGCATACTCTGATGTTTGACTGTAGGAATGCGGGTTACCCCGAAGGCTTTACCCGTAAAATCGGCTCCATTACCAAGAATTCGACCAAGGGAAGTGCCTTCTTTAATCTCTTCTGTAAATAATTTCAGCATTCTAGGGCCATCCCCCCAAGGGAGGATACCTGCTTCCATAGCCACCATCATAGCTCCAGCGGTTTCAATGGTATCTATGCCAATATCATCGCAGACCTGATCAATATTCGCGATGATATCTAGATCGTCGACTGTACAACCTGCCCCAAATCCCCAAATCGTTTCATATTCAAAACCAGAAGTTAGGTATTTGTTGTCTTTGTCATTATAAGTTTGGGAGCAACGAATAACACAACCGACGTGACATCCGTGAGTTGGATCTCCTTTTCTGCTCATGATGGTATCATACATGGTTTCGCCACAGATCTTTTCTGCCCCCTCGAATTGCCCCATTCTGAAGTTCTTAGTCGGTAATCCTCCCGCTTCATTGAGGATGTTGACAAGCACATTAGTTCCATATTTAGGTAGAGCATCCCCGCTTACTGGGTGACTAAGTAACCCCTTATTGAAAATCTGGGCTGCAGTTTTGAACGTTTCCTTGTCGAGGATCTTGATTCCATCCCCATCGTTATCGTCCAATGTTATATACTTTATTCTTTTAGAACTCATCACCGCTCCA